>NZ_JBQCLK010000020.1:0-109596 GCF_051966115.1 Paenibacillus sp. SAFN-117 | reverse complement strand
CCAATCCAAGCAGGAAACGACTGATATTGACGCCGATTCGCTCGCTTCTTAATGCTGTAGAACTTTTGACTGTCCAGTAATACTATCAATCATATTATTCTACTTTTTAACTTCATTATTTAATCAAAACACAGATAATTTTATTCCTGTTATTCTACTACTTATTTCTCTTCAAGCATCACTTATGCTGGCTATACAAATAAATTCTTTATTGAACAATAAAAAGTGAATAGGTTCTTGCTGCTGAAGAAAGCCATCATCGGACGATTCAGTTGCCTCCGTTCCGCTCGAAAGCTACGATCCAATCCCCTTGAACGGCGGCATATCCCGAATCTCCCTCAATTATGAGTCCGTACAAGTTTCTAACATCCAAATATTCTTTTCGCTCGCCGTTTTCGAATTCCAGGGTAATGTAATAATAGGTGCGAGAAGAATGGCCAGGGTGTACATGACCATTTTCATGATGATGATGGTGCGACTGAGTACGTACTTCCATTCGTTTCGCCACTACCCGGGCAAATACGGATTCCCGCGGTGAACTTGCATTTTTGACGTAGCGGGCCCCATTCATCACGATTCCGATGAGAACGACGGCAAATACGACCACAACGAGTATCGGTATAATGGAGGACATCATTGAAAACCCCCCTCCAAACGATGGCCCCATATCGAACATATACTATTCCTCCATCATAGTTTGTCGCAAATCTCAATGGGGGGTGTAATATTCCTCTAATACCGGGTTATTCATCTTCGAGATGGCTCCGTTAGGAGCTTTTTTTACCACATAGGAATCTTTAAGTTCTTTACAGCAACGATGAAAATATAGATTCTTATTGGCATAAAAAGCTTCCTCTAATACCGGGTTATTCATCTTCGAGATGGCTCCGTTAGGAGCTTTTTTTATAGCTTAAAATAGCTTTATTTATAATAATCAACAGAAACCCGAAGATCGAAAAGATAAATGCAAAACCAATGATGAATAAAGTTACATTTGTGTAGCTGCCGACTCCGGCGGGAATGGTGCCGTGGGGATTTAGAAAAAAGTACGGGTAAAATCCGTCAAATAATCCTCTGATTAAGGAAACGGCGCAGTAGAGAACCGGGAAGCCTAACCAATAAACAACGTATTTATAATGGTATGATTTCTTCTCTTCAAACATCATCCAGTTCAAAAGCACAAGCACCGGAATTAAGTAGTGCAGCGTGAAGTTTGTTATGATTCGAGGTCCGGTATAGGTTCCCCCGCTCGAGAGAAGAAAGTGGTAAGTCAGCAAGCCCACAAGGATATAGATAAGAGATGCATTTTTACAGAAATCCAGAAGCTTGCTTTCTGTTCTCTTGAACAGCATGGTCACAGCACTAACGGAAAATGTCAATGTAATGAATAGATTAGCATGAATTGTAAATTTGGTCATGGAAGCGAAGGGAGCAGGAGAATAAAGGATATGTAAGAGCACACTGATCAATCCGGTAAGAGCTATGAGAAGATGTAAGCTCACTTTCATATGTTTTCTTGTGTCCCCTTCGATAATAATCCGGCCATATTCTTTCCTCCTTACATGTCAATAGAATCGAACCGGGAAATCCCCGACGGTAATAAAATGTCTCTCATAATGAAAAACCTCCTAAAGAATCATTTGAAATCCAGTCATTTACGCGATACTACATATTGTAGTTTAGTGACCCAAAAGAAAGGCGGATTATGAACTTCCACCTATGCTTATCAGGAGCAAGAAGACGCAAGATAGCAATAAAGGTCTGAACAACGCGACCGGCACTTTCACGGCCTTCTCAGGTTCCAGTATTTGCATGATCCTATAATCAATCGCCGTCTCTGTGAAATGAACCGCCGCCTCGCGCCGTTTTATCTTCCCCAATTGAACAAGCTTCAACAAAACATTGCCCAAGTGTAGTTCCGTGCCCATCTGTTTGATAACGAATCGATCCGCGAGCAGCTCTTTCATCGTTTTATAGAAACGGACTGAAGGTTGGATAATGGGGAAATATCCGAAGGCATCTGCGAACAGGGTGGACAAGAACATTTTGATATTGTCCCGTTTGCGGCAATGATACCATTCATGCAGCAAGACCGCATTGACTTCCATATCGTTAAAAAGCTTTAACACTCCTGTAGATACAACAATCTTTGGACGCAGCATGCCGATCGTCAGAGCAATAAAGGCATCGTCTTCCACCACAATCAATTCGGTTTTCCAACTGCGGTACTTATCATTGAACTGCTTCGTTAATTTGTGGTGAGCGCGGGAGCGGAAAAGCTTTATCCCTTTGCGCGTCAAATACCACTGTCTTGTGATTCGCCACAGGATTCGGACAAGTGTATAGCCGATGACGAGGTCGATCAAGATGCCGGAGATCCGTATTCCCTGCAAACTGAAGTCTCTAATTTGATTGGTCAGGAACAGACCCATCTGCATGGTAATGCTCAATACGAAAAAAACCATCAAAGCGTAAACCAGCCGCATTTTTACAACGGAGTTCATTGTTTCTTCCCACTTTTCATTTTTTGGGGAGGGGATGACCATAAATTATCCATTATTTTGGATTCGAGGGGTCCGAAGAAACGGTTCAACCCTTGCCCGTCCACATTCATTCTTTTAATGCTCATTTTATACTCACTTCCCGATACTACGTATTGTAGTATGGTTGCGGGGCGAATGTCAAATATATCAAAAAAGCCCAGCCGTTGTAACGACTGGACTTCGTATGAAGGCAAAGGTCCGGATCTTGCCGCTTCATCCTTTAACCGAACCGGCTGTCAGCCCTTTAACAAAGGACTTATAGCTAAAGAAGCCGAGCAAAACGGGGATGAGAACGACCATCGTACCGGCGGCCGACATTTTGCCCCAGAAATAACCTTGCTGTGTCATAAATTTGCTCATATAAACCGGCAGGGTCGCCGATTTTGTAGCGGTTGCGGTGACGGCGAAGAAAAACTCATTCCACGTCACAATAAATACCAGCAATGCCGAGGAGATGATGCCGTTTTTAATTAAAGGCAGCATTATCTTGAAGAATGTCCCTGTCTTCGAACAGCCGTCTATTGTAGCCGCTTCTATAATTTCGCCGGGAATCTCTTTGAAGTAGGTGGTACACATCCAAATCATCAAAGGAATTCCCGCACCCGTATTCAGCAAAATGAGAGCCAGCTTCGTATCCAGCATATTTAGTTTCGCCAATATAATATAGACCGGTGTAATAACGGCAACCGCCGGCAAAAAGATGGTCGTAATAAACCAAAAATAAAGATTATTCGCTTTTTTTATAGAGGAATAGACCAACGCGTAGGAACCCAGCACCCCCAAAATTGCGGATATAATAACCGTGCCGAAAGTAACCTGCACAGAGTTGAATAAATGTTTAAAAAAATCGGGAGTGACAACTGCCCGGTAGTTGTCCATTGTCGGTGTAAAAGCTAGTGATGGAACGGCGACCTGGCTTTCAAATTTGAAGCTGGACAATAACATGTACAGCATTGGAAAGAGCCACACTAAGACCACAGCATACGCTATTGTTGTCACCAGATTATTCTTAATACGCCTGCTCATTTTTTTCACCACCTAGACTAGGATGCTCATATATTCTTTGTATTCTTTTTCATCATAAATCCATAGAATCTTTGGACAACAATAAGCGTAAGCGCTACGGTAACTACGGCGATAGCGGCGGCGGTTCCCACATTCCAATCATAGAACAGCGCCTTATAGGAATAGTACGGCAGATTGCTTGACGAACTACCCGGACCTCCGGATGTCGTTACATAGATTAACCCGAACACCTTCAAAATATTGATCAAGCCCAAGGTCATGGCAACATTGATATGATCTCTAATGAGAGGCAGTTGAATATGGGTTAACAGCTTCCAGCCTGTAGCCCCATCGATTTTGGCGCTTTCTATTATTTCAGACGGCATGTTCTGCAACCCGGCCATAATGATGAGAAAGAAGAAAGGGGTCCACTGCCATATGATTAGGATCATTATAGTAAGAAGCGCATACTTTCCGAAGAAATCTATCGGTTCTATCCCAAGAGCGTTGGAGATATAATAATTCAGTCCAAGCGACGGGTTCAGCATTAATGTTTTCCATATGATACCGACTACCGCTTCCATTACAAAATAAGGAATTACAAACAGCGTTCTTAACAGATTAACGCCCCTGAAGTTCCGGTTAAGCATCAAACCGAATAAAATGCCAAGCACAGTACAGATCGTTAAGGCAACGACGACAATCAATAAAGAATTAAATACTACTTGGTAGAACTGGCCGTCCGTTAATATTTTTTTATAATTGTCGATTCCGGCGAAATTAATGCCTAAATCGGGTCTCTTCACGTTCCAGTTAATAAATGAAAAAATAATGGTAAGGATAAATGGGATCTGTGTAACAATTCCAACTACAATAAGAGCTGGAAGAATTAATAATTTGCTTTTATCGCCCTTTGTACTCATTGTTCTTCTCCTCTGCAATTAATAAAATTACTGGTACGTTCTTGCAGCGTACCAGTAATTTTGGAGAATGTAGTTCTATCGTTACTTCGCGTATCCTCCCGAAACAGCTACATCGGTCAATATTTTTTGTCCTTCTTCCAATACGGCATCAATACTCTTCTGATCGACTAAATAGGATGCAAGCAATTGAGCGATTTGTTCACCCCAGGATGAATATTCGGCCATGTTTGGAATCGAATTTCCGGTATACGGCGTTTTATTAACAGAAGGATTACGAAAATCAACTTGTAAAATAGCTTTTTTGGTAATGTCCGCGAAATCACTGGCTTGCTTATAATTTTCGTTGTCATAAGTAGAAACGCGAGTGCCTGACGGCGTGCTTTCCCAGCCTTTTTTCTCGCCCACCAGATTAATATATTCCTTGCTAGTGGCCCATGTCAGAAACTTGAATGCGGCATCTTTATTTTTCGAAGAAGCATTAATAGCTATGCCCCAGCCGCCAATCGTATTGGTGGCGTCTTGCTTCACTTGAAGCGGAGCCATGGCATATCCGATTTTGCCGGAAACAATAGAATCTTTGGAGTTGGCAAGCGTGCCGGCCGATACACTGGCGTCGTACCACATCGCGGCTTTTCCGGTCGACATTAAGTTCAATGCTTCCGTATATCCAGTAGAAGTCGGTCCGGCTTGTCCGGCATCGGTCAAAATTTTCTTGTAGAATTCAATCGCGTTTTTCATTTCCGGAGTATTGAACGTAGCTTTCCAGTCCATATCATAGTATTGTGCCCCAAACGCGTTGGCGATAGAACTGAAAATAAACATGTTTTGTCCGCTTCCGGGCAAGCCTCTTAGTGCAATGCCGGCAATGCCTTTGTCTTTATCCTGCGCTGCCACGGCCAGCTCGTAGACCTGTTCCCAAGTAGGATTTTCCGGCATCGTTAAATTTTTCGCTTCAAAAATTTCTTTATTATAGAACAATAAGGTCGTTTCCGCATAAAAGGGGAGAGCTCCAAGACCTTTCGTTTCGGAGGATAAAGAATCTCTGACTACAGGAAAAATATCTTCGACATCATACCAAGCTTTCTCTTCTTCGCTCATGCTGTTAAGCAGCCCGTCCAACGGCTCGGTCCAACCGTTATCCAAATAAACGGCTGAATCCTGAGCGCCGATTGTAAACAGATCATACTGTCCGCCGCCTAAACCGACATCCTGCGTAATTTTCGAACGAATTTCGTTCTCGGAGAGAACGGTATAATTTACTTTGATCCCTGTCTTTTCGGTAAATTCGGAAGTCATCTCTTCCATAATGACCATATCGTTGTTGTTTACTGTAGCAATATTAAGCACTGCACCCTCTTTTTCATTCTGCCCGCTGCCGCTTGAACATCCGACTAGCAAGGTTCCGGCCAAAGCAAATGCAGAGACTAAATTCAATCCATACTTATGCTGTTTTTTCATACGTTGACCCTCCATTAGTTGAACATAGATGAACAAAAATTGTATAAGGCCTTCCTATGGCTGGCTTGCTTAACGTCTCACCCCTTTCAATTACCCATAATGGGTTTCGATGAAATCAATAATATCGAGTGAATCCATATACTTCCTGACTACCATCAACCCGGCGCCTTCCAGCATGCCTCCCTTTTCATATTTGGAAAAGCGAATATCGATGGAGTCCACAATTTCCTCCGGCAGGTCGCTGCTTAAGTTGTTTTTTAGCTGCGCCAAAAATTTGGGGGAATTGATAATCATATCTCCAAACACAATAGTGTCCGGGTTCAGGATATAAATTAGATTTTTGATTCCGTAGGAAAGAAACCAAGCCATCTGATTGACTGCCCAAACCGCGAGCTCGTCATCCTTTTCATACAAATGATAGATTTCGCTTATGGAAGAATGCTCATGAAGCTGTGAATTTGGAAACTCGTGCAATCTTTCTTCCACTAGTCGGACTAAATTTACCGGGGCCGCATATCGTTCCAAAATGCCTACTTTATTGAATTCACTGCGCTTGGCATTGAAGTTGATGCCCATATGTCCGATTTCACCCGCGATCCCATTCTTTCCCCGGATCAAATGGCCATCGATAATGATTCCTCCGCCAATTCCGTCTCCCAGGTTCAGATACATCATGATTCCTTTAGTGTTTCCTGTTTCTTCTACATAATCTCTCCATTCCCTTAGAGCAGAGACGTTTGCGTCATGATCGATGTACACGTTCAAGTGGGGATATTGGGCCTGGATCTGCTCCTGGAAATCTACCTTGGAAAGCTCCGGCATATCATATACCTTTGCAATCGTTTTACCGTTATAGGTCATTAAAGGACCTACAATCGCTATGCCGATGCCCAATACCTTCTTGCTTGCATCCATGGCAATCATTTGGTCTATTCCGTCGTAAATAAGCTTCAATATGGAAGAGATGGGTGTGCCCTTATCGATCTTGACCGCGCTTTTTTGCAGCACTGCGGCCTGAATATCGCACAGAGCAAATTCAATGGCATCGCGATTAATTCTTACAGCAACGGAGACGACATCATCCAGAGCCAATGAAATTCCGGTAATTTTCCGTCCGTTATCTGATAAGATAGGCCCTTGTTCTTTAATCACGCCCATTTCTTCAAATTCATTGACGATGTTAGTTATGGTCGCTTTATTTAATCCGCTTTTTGCAGCCAGCATCGTTCTGGATATGACTCGATGCCTCAACAGCAAATTCAGCACTAATCCGCGATTGGCCTTTTTCACTTCATCTATATTTTGTGCTCTTTTCATTTGTCCTCCGTTCTGTTTATTATATAAACTTTTATAATACAAAAAATTTACATGGTCAACTTTATTTCTTTCGACAATTTGACTATATTATACGCTGGAAGCGTTGTCAACTAAAATGACTGCATTTTTTTCAATTGGAAAATGTTCTCTTCGCGGAATAACGTGTCGAATTAGAAAAAGTTGGATTAATTACTTTAATTTTTTTATACATAAGAGTTTACATGATAAACTTTATAATTTATGATATGGGTATATTTTATCATTCATTCTAAATACAACGAGGAGAAAAAGACATGAGCGAAACAATGAAGGTAGCCATCATGAATACAATAGGTAAACTGGAGTTCGAACAAAAGCCGATTCCCCAATTAAAAGATGATGATGTGTTAATTAGACTGGACTATGTGGGAATCTGCGGTTCAGATATGCATTTATTTGAAAACGGTTATATTGGAGAAAAACATGTCACGGAACCGATTGTATTGGGACACGAACCAGGCGGGGTTGTAGAAGCCGTCGGTAAAAATGTAAAGTCGCTAAAACCAGGGGATCGTGTTGCCGTAGAACCGGGCATTCCTTGCTATACGTGCGACTATTGTAAGGCGGGAAGATACAATCTTTGTCCAAGGGTTTATTTCTACGCCTCCTTGCCCGTGGTGGAAGGATGCTTTGCCGAATACATTTCGCATCCTGCAAATCTATGCTTTAAGCTTCCGGACAATGTAAGCACGCTGGAAGGGGCATTGATGGAACCGCTCGCCGTCGGTATGCATGCGGCCTTGCAATCCGGCGCCCAAGTCGGGGCATCTGCCGTCATATTAGGAGCAGGCGCTATCGGACTGCTGACTATGCTTTCTTTAAAGAGCATGGGCGTGCACAATATTACGGTGGTCGACCTGGTGCAGAACCGGTTGGAAAAAGCGAAACAATTAGGATGCACCCATACCGTAAATGCCAGTGAAGGCAATGCCATTGATGCCGTGATGTCCATAACGGACGGTGAGGGAGCGGATTATGTATTTGAAACCGCCGGCTCCGAGGTAACGATTTTGCAAACGGCGAAAATGGTCAAGCGCGGCGGAACGATCGTTCTTGTAGGTTATACAAGCAGCGGGAAAGCACAGATTCACGTTAACAATATAATCGATAATGAAATAACGGTAAAAACGGTGTTTCGTTACCGCAACATTTATCCGAAGGCAATTGAAGCGGTATCCAAAGGAATCATTCCGCTTAAAGAGATTGTTTCCGATATTTTCGAATTCGACCGCATTCAAGAAGCAATGGAGAAATCGATTCAGCATAAAGACAAAGTAACGAAATGCGTCATTCGCATCCGCTAACCGCATCCGCTGCCGCTTGGAGACAAAGGAGGTTTTGACTTGGAAAATAGATCTAGCAAAATGGTAGCTGGGGTTGATTTCGGCAGCGATTCGGTAAGAGTCGTTATGGTAGACGGGGCGACCGGCAGAACCCTTTCCGAAGGATCCTGCGCTTACCCGCGTTGGTCACAAAGACTGTATTGCAGCGATGAGATCAGTCAATACCGGCAGCATCCCTTGGATTATATCGAGGCCTTCACTGCCGCTTTTAAGTCCGCGCTCAGCGGTGCCGGCGAGCATGCCGGACAGCGTTTGGGCGGAATCGGAATAGATACGACCGGTTCAACGCCATGTCCAATCGATGAAGCGGGAGTTCCTTTGGCGTTAAAGGCCGAATTTGCAGATAACCCGAATGCCATGTTTCATTTGTGGAAGGATCATACCGCTATTGCAGAAGCGGAAGAGATTAACGCAGTCTTTTCCACTTCTTCCGTTGACTATACGAAATATCAGGGCACTTATTCTTCAGAATGGTTTTGGGCCAAAATCCTGCACACGATAAGAAAAGATGAAAGAGTGAGACAAGCCGCTTATACGTGGATGGAACATTGCGATTGGTTTGTGGGCCTGCTGACCGGCCAAACCGATCCGCTGACGATGTATCGCTCTTCTTGTGCTGCAGGTCATAAAGCTCTTTGGCACAGCGCTTTTAACGGTTTGCCGTCGGAAGAATGTCTACAGCAATTGGACCCGTATTTAGTATTAGTGAAGCAAAGATACGGTTCCGGACCCCGGCATGCCGATTCGGCCGCAGGCATCATTTCCAAAGCATGGGCCGCACAATTGGGCATAAATGAACAAGTCATTATATCCGGGAGCTCTTTCGATGCTCATGCCGGAGCGGTAGGAGCCGGGATCCGGCCTTATACTTTGGTAAAGGTTGCGGGAACTTCAACCGTCGATATGATGATGGAGCTGCCTGAACGCTTGAAAAATAAAGAGATGAAGCATGTATGCGGAATGGCTGAGCATTCCATCGTCCCGGGATATGTAGGGATTGAAGCAGGACAAGCTGCATTTGGCGATATATTTGCATGGTTCAAATCCCTCATGCTGTGGCCGGTCGAGCAAATGCTTCAGCATAGCGAAGTGATATCGGAAGAGCAGAAGAAGCTGCTGCAGGAACAATGCTCGAAGGAGCTGCTCTATCGGCTTGAAGAGGCCGCGAAGGAAATCCCGCTGCTTGCAGCCAACCAGATCACCGCTCTGGATTGGTTTAACGGCAGACGTTATCCCGTATTGAATGAAAATGTTAAAGGAACGATGGCGGGACTCCATTTAGGAAGCACCGCACCCGCTATTTATCAGGCGCTTATTATGTCCGCCGTTTTTGGTGCAAAGCGTATTTTTGACAGTTTCATAGAAAACGGACTGCGAATCGACCGCATCATCGTGATTGGCGGGATCGCCAAAAAATCGCCTTACATTATGCAAATAATGAGCGACGTATTAGGCCGGCCTATTATGATCAGTAAAGAAGATCAAGTCTGTGCCAAAGGGGCGGCGATATATGCCGCAGTCGCGGCCGGTTTGTTCGCAAGCATCGAAGAAGCACAGCAAATTTATTGCGAACCCTATGAGGCGGATTATTATCCGAATCCCGACAAACAGCAGGACTACGCGATGAAATACGGGCAGTATATGAAGCTGGCTCAATCGATTGAGGAATTTCATAGATAATCATTTAATACTACAAAGGACGTGCATATGATGACCAACATTGAACAGTTATCTGTTCTGTCGCTGCGCAGCTTAGCCATTGATATGATAGAACAGGCCAATTCGGGACATCCCGGCATGCCCCTGGGCTGCGCCCCTATGGCATATACGCTGTGGACCCGATTTATGAATCATAATCCGACCAATCCGGCCTGGTTCAACCGCGACCGCTTCGTTCTGTCAGCCGGTCACGGCTCGAGCCTGCTTTACAGTTTACTGCATCTTTCCGGCTATGCAGTATCTATGGAAGATTTAAAGCAATTCCGCCAGTGGCAGAGCAAGACGCCGGGTCATCCGGAATATAGGCATACGCCAGGAGTCGAGGCGACTACGGGTCCTCTTGGTCAAGGCATGGCTACTGCTGTAGGTATCGCAATGGCAGAACAGCATCTCGCCGCCGTGTACAATCAACCTGGTTTGAGCGTTGTCGATCACTTTACGTATGTCATTTGCGGCGATGGAGATTTGATGGAAGGTGTCTCCTACGAAGCTGCCTCGCTTGCCGGACATTTGAAATTGGGCAAATTAATCGTGCTGTACGATTCCAACGATATCTCTTTGGATGGCGAGCTGAATATGTCGTTTTCCGAAGACGTAAAGCAAAGATTTGAAGCCCAAGGCTGGCAATATATCAAGGTAGCGGATGGGAATGATACTGAGCAAATTTCACGTGCTCTGGAGCTTGCCCAAGCTGATCTGACCAAGCCTGCGCTTATCGAAATCAAGACGACGATCGGTTACGGTTCGCCGAACAAAGCCGGCAAATCCGCTTCGCACGGCTCGCCGTTAGGTACCGAGGAAGCGAGATTGACGAAACAGGCATTGCAATGGACTCACGAGTCGCCGTTCCATGTTCCGGAGGAAGTGTACGCTCATTTCCATGAGGAAGTTGCCCTAAGAGGAATGAATCAAGAAAAAGCATGGCAGGAGCTGTGGGAAAAGTATGCTCTTGCTTATCCCGATCTGGCCAAGCAGCTTCAGGCGGTCATCGAAGATCGTTTCACACCCGATTGGGATGCAATCCTGCCCCAATATCCGTTCGGAAGCTCTGCGGCAAGCCGTGCCGTTTCCGAACAAATCATCAACGTGCTGGCTAAAGAGTTACCGAGCGTCATCGGCGGGTCCGCCGACCTTGCCAGCTCCAATAAAACAATGATCAAACATACAGAGCCGTTCCTGCCGCAATCCTATCACGGGAAAAACATTTGGTTCGGAGTCCGGGAGTTTGCCATGGGGGCCATACTCAACGGATTGGCTCTGCATGGCGGGTTAAAACCGTATGCCGGCACATTTTTTGTCTTCTCCGATTATTTGCGTCCGGCCATTCGTTTGGCAGCCCTTATGGGCTTGCCGGTTACCTATGTCTTTACACACGATAGTATTGCGGTAGGTGAGGATGGACCGACCCACGAGCCCATTGAACAGTTGGCCTCCTTGAGAGCGATGCCTAACTTGTCCGTCATTCGTCCGGCGGATGCCAACGAAACGAAAGCGGCCTGGAGATTAGCGATAGAATCCAAGGACACTCCAACTGCACTGGTGCTCAGCCGGCAAAATCTGCCTACCATGAATGATACCCATCTGCTGGCTTATGAGGGGGTTTCCAAAGGGGCTTACGTGATCTCCAAAGGGAGATCGGATCGTCCGCAAGCTTTATTGCTGGCTACCGGCTCCGAGGTTCATCTTGCCGTACAGGTTCAACAAGCGCTAGCCGAAGAACAAATCGATGTAGCGGTTGTCAGCATGCCGTCTTGGGATCGCTTTGAGAAGCAAAGTGTAGAATATAAACATTCCGTCTTGCCCCCATCGGTTACCAAACGGGTTGCCATCGAGATGGCTTCCTCTCTCGGCTGGGAACGATATGTAGGCCATGAAGGCGATATTATTGCGATTGACCGATTCGGAGCTTCCGCTCCGGGAGACACGATAATCGAAAAGTACGGCTTCAACGTAAGCGAAATTGCCAAACGTGTGAAGAATCTGCTTGATGTTCATTAAGTGTGGCGGTACAGTTGGAATTTAGTCAGAGCTTCCGAAATTGTGATCATCTATAAGAGTTTCATAATCAAAAGCTGCAGACATGATGTCTGCAGCTTTTTTGCTTATTCAAAGAATACGCTTGGATACTCAACAACTCCAGAAACATGTTCGAGAGAACCTTCACGCAGCTCTATTGCCATAAATGCTTCATCCGGCACTTCGAATGGAGCTTTTATCGACCACAGAGACGCTCTTTGGAAGCCGAACTTCGGATAATATTCCGGGTGTCCCATGACAATGACAGAAGGGTGCCCGAGTTCTTTGGCCTTGTGTAATGCTTCTAGAATCAATAACCTTCCTATGCTTTTATTTTGATAATCCGGTAAAACGGAAACAGGAGCAAGAGCAAGCGACTCCGCAATTTGATTACCTTCAACAATTTTTATTGCGGATAGAAGAATATGTCCGACAATTTCTTTATTGTTTTCATTAACGGCTACTAAAGACAAGTCAGGGATGAATCCGTCCGTCTCTCTGATTCGGGATACCAATTCATGTTCTTTCTTATCACTGTGCTCCATATTGGCAAATGCATTCTGTACTACGGATTCAGTAATCTTATAATCCTCGGGCCGTTCTTTTCTGATGGTAATGTTCATAAATAGTTGTCTCCTTAGTCGTATAGCTTATATTCCCTATATTACACGATGAAACCAGGTTCAAATACAAATAAATTATTGATTGACGAAGGGGTGAATAGTGTATATATTATATATATACGGTATTCACTATGTTGACGGCAGTGAGGTGAAGGAATCTGAATATTATTATATCCAATGCATCGAGCGATCCGATTTATATACAGATTATGAACCAGATTAGACAGAGTATTCTGAGCGGTGAATTACGTGCAGGGGACAGCCTTCCCTCCATCAGGCAGCTGGCGAAAGATTTGCAGGTTAGCGTTATTACGACCAAGCGTGCCTATGAAGAGCTGGAGAAAGAGAAGCTGATCGACTCAGTCGTAGGGAAGGGCAGTTTCGTATCGGGAGCAAATAAAGATTTCATTCGGGAGCAGCGCATGAAACGACTGGAAGAGAAAATGATAGAGATCATTCGGGAAAGCAAGGAGTTAAATATGAATCAACAAGAGGTCATCGACCATCTCACTTTATTGTTCGAGGAGGAACAGACACCATGAATGCCATAGAATTACGTAATCTAACGAAAACCTACCCGCAATTTACGGTCGATGATGTCTCTTTGGATGTGAAACAGGGCTACATTACCGGACTCATTGGTCCGAATGGCGTCGGCAAGAGCACCTTGATCAAGATGATGCTTGGTATTATCCATCCGGACTCCGGGAGTATCACAATATTGGGCCGCGATATGTCTAAACATGAAATCGACATTAAGCAGCGTATCGGCATCGTGTCGGATGATTGCTTCTATTATGAGCATCTTACGATTCGCGACATGAAGAAGATCATCGCGCCATTCTATAAGAAGTGGAATGAAAAGAAGTTTAACGGCTATCTTGAACAGTTCGAGTTGTCCCCCGAGAAGAAGATTGGACAGTTATCCAAGGGGATGAAAGTCAAGTTTTCCCTTGCCGTCGCTTTATCGCATGAAGCCGAGCTCCTAATCATGGATGAGCCGACCTCTGGCCTTGATCCCGTGTTTAGAAGGGAGATGCTGGATCTGCTTGCGGATATGATGCAGGACGAGAGAAACTCGATTATCTTCTCGACCCATATCACGACGGATTTGGACCGTATCGCCGACTACATTGCTTTCATCCATCGCGGCAAGCTCGTATTTAATGAAGCGAAAGATGAAGTGCTCGAGAGATACGCGATCGTTAAAGGCGACTCGGAGCTGCTTGATTCCGATATTCGCAATAAATTTATCGGGATTCGCGAGACCTCTGTTGGTTTCGAGGGCTTGGTGGACAACAAGGAGGAGGCCGCACAGTTATTTGGCGATTATGCTGTTCTGACCAAACCCACCTTAGAAGACATCATGTATTTTACCGCCAAGGGGGAACGAATTCATGCTTAACCTGCTTCGCAAAGATTTCATCGCTTTAAAAAGCTCGCTATGGATGACTATGCTGTATCTTGTTGTATTCAGTGCCGTTTTTATACCGAAGCTTTCATCATCTATTCACATTGTGGGGATCTATACGGCTTTCGCGACACTTAGTCACGGTACGATGATCGATATCAAAAACCATAACCATAATTTCCTGGTTACGCTGCCCGTTAAACGCAAGCATATTGTGCAAGCCAAATATATAACAGCCATCATTTATATGCTTTTTGGAGTCCTTGCTTCTTACGGGATTCACTGGCTGGTTAAACTAGCCGTTCCAGAGCTTAATAAACCGGACTATACCGTCATGGACATTCTGGGCCCCGCAGGTATAGTGCTTGTTCTGGCTTCCGTCTATTTGCCGCTCTTTTACGCATTCAGCAAGAAAGGAACCGCTATTATCAATGCCGTATTCTTCATAATCATGATAGCTCTGGCGCAGCCTACGGCTGTTGTTATGAATATGATAAATGGGAATAGTTTGGGGGGCGACGGAGCGTTATATCTGATCCTGCTCGGTATCTTGCTGCTGTTCATTGCTTCTTATTATTTAACTGTAAAACTGTTCAATAGAAAAGACTTATAGGAGAACGCATAATGAAAGATAAGAAATGGATACTTTATATGCTCGCCGGATGGGCAACATTAGTCGTGAGTCTCTTCCTGGCTGCGCTTTCCGGCGATGTCGCTGAACAGTGGTTCGGACTATCAAGAAATTCTCAATCATTCGTTAAAGGTTTTGTCATGAGCGGGCTCGTCGTTCCTATCATTTTCTATTTGTATCAGCATGTCTATCGGATGGCCGGCGATAAACCGGAGACGCCGGTATATTCCTGGAAAAGGCTAAATCACTTTATTACCGGCATTCTCTTGGCCATTGCATTGGCTTCATTGGGTTTCATTATAGCCGGTTTGCAAGGGTGGATCGTTATTGAAAAATGGCATGCCCCCGACCAGTGGTTTGTTGCGCTGCTCATCAATCTTTTATTTGCTTTTTTCTATGAAGCTTTGCCGGAGGAGCTCGGATTGCGGGGTATGCTGTACGATGTCCTGCGTCATCGATTCGCCGCATGGTTATCCGTATTGCTTCAAACCCTGCTGTTTGTATCTGTCACTGTAGCCGTTGCCCAGATTCAAGCGCTTGTTGGTCTTGCTCCCGGAGTATCCATTAATATTTTTTATATCCTATTAATTGCATGCTTCGGAATATGTTTGCAGCTGCTTCGTCTATGGACCGGGAGTCTCTGGGCATCGATCGGTTTTCACCTCGCCTACTTGGAAATCATGAGGTTTGTCGTCTCGCCATATCAATATCGCGTACCGCCAATCATAACCTTCCGTGAATCCGAGCCTGGAGTCGGCGCCTTACTCTCTATCAGTATGATGATTATCGGGGGCATCATTTTATCGCTCGTTATCCTGGGTGTGAAGCGTTTGATACAGAAAAGGGGAGTCATTCGAAAGCTTTAACCTTTTTTGGGTAAGTTATTTCCTTCTGCCGATATACAACAAATGAGTTGAAATGCCTAATACAGAGGGATCCTTGGCAAGTTCAATAAGTAAATTCATCAACTTCTGTGACTCACCTTTTTCTTCCCAAAACTGCCTTTGTTCGTTACTAATCAACCCGCCGATACTAGAGGAACCAATCAAATCAACGGTTTCAAACCCATGGCTTTCCATGAAGGGCTTGATATCATTGATGTTGAAGTAATAAGCCCCCGTAAATCGGCCTTTATCTGCGTGATTAAAAATTCCAGTAGCGCGGAACTCATTTATTGAATCCATAGTGTCGTTTGGCTTCCAGTGTTGTGGGTATTGCAAGGAAGTAATTGTCATTCTCATCCTACTCTGAAATGCGACGAAGACGATGCCTCCCTTTTTTGTAACGCGGAATAACTCTGTTACAGCGTTAATTCGATCTTCTTCCCTTTGCAAATGGTAAAGAGGCCCTAACATGAGGGAAGCATCAAATTCCTCATTGGGTAATTCGTCTAAATTGGCAGCATTTAACACATGAAAGCCCTTGAAGTGTTTCGTTAATCCCAGTTCGTCTGCCTTCACCTTAGCCATTTCAACTAATCCGGGCGTTAAATCCGAAAGAGTTACATTGAATCCATGTCTTGCTAACTCCATAGAATATTTTCCGGGTCCTGCTCCATTATCCAGTACATTGCCATGGGGTGGTAAGTATTGTTTAATGTAATGCCAGTTAATGATAAACTCAATAGGTTCCCTATCCAGCCTGCCCCACTCGTCAAAACGGGAATAATAATCAATCACGTTTTTCATCCGATTGCACCTGCCCATCATTTTAATTGGTTTGTTCAAACTGAAATCAAAAAAAACCTATTGCCTGCAAAGAGGCGATAGGTTTTCCTTCGCGGTACCACTCTTATTGATTCGTTGGATTCAGATAAGCGAACCATCTTCAAACCTGATGACGGGGGTATCCGTTAAGGCCTGCCGAATTCAGCCTTACCGCTCATGGGTGAGTTGGGGAAACCATTGACTGTCTCGCACCGATACGACAGTTCTCTGGACAATAGTCAAGCCTTAATACTCCCAGTCATAGCGTTTAACGATATTGAATTTAACCCAGTATAGCGCTTCCAAATACTACCTGTCAACAGATACTTAGCTTTCGGCGGCTGCTCTCGTCCCTTAACCGTCAATATTATGAAGGCCTTTCGTATATCCGTAGGCGGGAAAGGCAGCAGACAGCAAGCTCTATATTCCACAATGGTATAGATAAAATTTACCTTCGGACAATCTATCGGAAAATGAAATGATCTTTTCGAATTGGTGAATAATTTCATTTCGATTATAAGCTAACTTTTCATAATGACCCGATTGTTCCCCATCCTGAACCATAACAAATTCTCCTGTAAGCTCTAATACTGCCGGTGAGTTCAGAAATAAGTCTCTCCAAGAGGAAAATATGCTTTTTAAAATAATAGCGGAATCCTTATCAAAAAGGGTCACACCGTAATAGTTAATCCCTGTACTAATCGGTGTCCCATGTAGCTCCGGATTTCTGCTTGGAATCCATTTTAATGTGTCGCTAACGTATTGAATAATGTCATCATGAATCACTACACTATCGATAATTTTAGGATTATTTACTCTATTCATCCATAAACGTTCTACATCTATTGTATTAGGAATGAGGTAAAATTCATGCTCCAACGCCATTTTTTTCCCCTCCTTAACCGCCGTCGCCAAAGGCCACACCACAGTCCCCAGCATTCCGACGATCCGCTCCTCTTCGTCATCAACACTATACTCCACCTGCACCGTTGCTGAATGCAGCACACTAAACATCAACATCTCACATATTTGCGTTTGAACCCAAGCTGCCCTCTATTTATTGACTTTTGGATATTTTCGGAGGCGTTCAACAATTTGCTTTTCTTCTTGTCTTTTTGGACTTCGACCGGGCCTACCGCCTTAGCCGTTTCGACAGCCTTATCATGGAGCGGCAAATAAGATACAGCGACTGTGTACATAAAATTGCTCATCGCGTATTTCGCTCGTTCGGGTGCATCGTGAATCGTTTTTTCCACAACCCCCAACAGGTTAGCGATTTTGCCTTCGGCAAACTCAGAGTCAGGCCGACTGCCCAAAAGCCAGCAGTAACAGCTCCAGCCCGCCGACATTCTCAACTCTTCGCCGCTTGCGATCCATTTATCGGCGACTGCTTGCGCAATATCGGTTTCCGCCAACGTTACCGCCACCACGTAATCGGATAGCATATAAAAATAAGCCCCGTCCATCCAACGCTCAAAATCCGCCTCGGTCATCACTTTCGGATCAGCAATGATGCCGGCAAAGTACATGGCGTCGTAGTTCCCTGTTGCGTAAAGCTGCTCGGCCAGAGGTTGATTGATTTTAGTTTTTCTGAAAATGGGCTTCATCTTGCCTGTCGCCACGCCAAAAAGCGGTTCATGTGCACCGTTGGATATATACATCTTCTTGAGTCGTTCGTTACTAAGAGCTTCAAGCTCCTGCATCACCATTTCAAAATCCATTGTTTAACACTCCCTTCTTTAAGCTTAGTCGAACTTCCTTTCCTTAATCAAAGGCTGTCCATGCACCGTTACTTTCCATACCTAATTAACAAATAGCATTCCGGAAAATAAACCCTCTTCCATTTAAGCAGCACTGTACACTCCACATGTGTTGAGTTGGGAATAGGAACATGCCCCTCTATCATTCGTTTCATTTTGAAGTTTAAAACTGACCTTTTTCCGAAAAAAAGTGGACAAGGGAGGAAAGAAATCTCTTTGTACAGATTAGAAATCTCCGGAATCGAGAGCTATAATGATGGTGAGGCTCGAAAAAATGATGAATCTGTTTTCTTAGTGCTTAGATTAAAATAGAGCTCCTCCTTAAGTATTACATGCTACCCGAGTACGTTCATTAATTAATAATTGGAAGTGGAGTATAGTGAGGAGGACGTATCCAAAGTGAAGGTCCGGGAGCGTCCTCTTGTTGACTAAGAGGTACCCGTCGCTTTTTCTGATGCCTGCACAACACCGTTCAATGTTAAACATCCCGAGTATGTTATTGCATGAATAACACATGGACTTGCAACACTTAAGTGTAACGACTTTTCAATTTCCGTAAATAGCATCCTAGGCTTTGAGGTGGGTGTAATGCTTCCAACTAACAAAACCGAAGAATCATAAAAAGGCCTAACTATGATTGACAATGTCACAATATGGAACACGACATTTCGAAAAATTGCGCGTTAATTTAAGTGCGCCTTTTGTGGCGCCGACATACACCCGTTCCCCCGGTGTACCCCTTCGCGATTACGTTTGAATTTCAGTTTCAAAAACGAATAGACGCCGATCATTTAGAGCGACGCCGATTAATTCTTCAAAAAACGGCAACCCACCTTTATTTCGTGACGATAAAGTTAGGGAGATTTTTTTCAAGATACTTAATTCTTTCCGAATAATCTTGTTTTGCAAGAGTTTCCGAAAGGATATTGTTCGATACTAACAAGTCATAAAATGATTTCAGCATCTGGGCGGATATAGCGGAAGTAATCATCATTCTTTGACCGTCGATCAGGACAGAAGATATTTTTTCAGGCTGTACAAGCTCAATCTGTACGCCGTTCCTGTCGATTATGAAATACATCTCCTTTTTATTTTCAAACACTAAATGTTTTACTTCTGCCCCGTTTGCCAAGCGACTCTGAACTTCTTTCATGGAATAGCCCGGAATCGGATCATTGATCAGCAGCCATTTTGCAAATTCTTTTGCATCGACTTCATCTGTATCATATTTTTTCCAAACTGCGCCATTATCTTTGCTTATCTGTACTGTGTTATCCATCATGACACGAAGATATATTTCGTTGTCCATATAAACTGCACGATACTTTGAAGCCATTAGGCTGTCTATCAACTTCGGTACATCATGTTTCTTGTTGAATGTTAAATCGTGCGGCATTAACTTGAGATAATGCGGGCACTATTTCGGTAGTGAGGGCACCTTGATATAATGCAGGCATTATATCGGCTGAAGGTTCGGCTATAGGATTTTCGACACCCGCAGAAGATTCCGTTTTGTCCAATGCAGAAGTTGCAAAGATGACAACAACACAGGCTGCAAGCCCAATAGCGAGCAGCGTCGTAGCGAGGGTGATTTTCTTGGTTTTCATGATCGATATAATCCTTTCTTCGGTCGAGCTTTTGGAAAAGCTACTAATCATCGGCGACAAACCGATTTTCTTTTCTTCCAAACGCACAAGTGCCCTAGCATAAGCAGGTTTCGTGTTTTCCCCAAATTTTCGTATGACAGTTTCATCACAGAATAGCTCGATATCACGGTTGGCAAGGATATACATAACCCATACCAAAGGGTTGAACCAATGGACGCATACGCTAGTGGCAAGAATCCATTTCATTAGTGTGTCGAATCGCTTGATGTGCGTAAATTCGTGGGTCAGGATAAGCGCAAGCTGTTTCTCTTCGTCATAGTCTAAATTTTTCAGCAAGAGTACAACAGGCCGAAAAATACCGTATGTAAGCGGAGTTGAAATATTATCTAGTTGCCTGATTTTAACATCTCGCCGTAACAAATTTGAATGCTGCCATTTTTTTATAAATTCGTTTCTAATAGGCACAGCCATTTTGTAGATTTTGCGATACCTTAAATGCGGAATGATAAAAAATAAAGCACACAATGTAAAACCAACTACCACACCCATACAAAAGGCGATATTTGTGAAGCCGTCTTCAATGGCAAAATCGGCTCGGTCAAATGTTCTGTTATTGGTGGCATGATTACCGTGGTTCCATTAATAAATGTTGAACTTTCTGTCGTGGAAACCAATTTTGGCGTTGTAAACATTCTGCTTAAATGTTCCACTGCCGTAAAAATGCTAAATTGCGATTGAACTGAAACAGGTACCAGCAATTGAATTAGTGCAACACCCCAAAGAAACATAAAGGTCATTTTGGGCAGCTTGTGAATAAGCAAGGAACGTAAGAAAATAACTGCAAGAATAAAGACAGAAGCCGAGATACTTATTTGAAGTAACGACATTCACTCACCTCATTCCAAACTATCGATTAGACGTTTTAAGCGGTTAATTTCCTCCGTCGATAGCCGTTTCTGCCCCAATAATGACGCAATTAGTCTATCGGGGGCGCCATCATACATTTTATTTATTAATTCTGTTGTTTCGTGTTCTTGCGCTTGCTCTCGTGTAACAAGCGCATGGCAAACGAAATTAGGCTCCTGCCGCTCGATCGCCCCTTTATCAAGGCATCTCTTGATGATGGTATACGTTGTTGTTTTACTCCAACCTACTTTTTCTTTTGCAATTTCTGCAATTCTCTTTGCTGGGGTATCGCCTTCTTTCCACAAGATTTCCATAATATTAAGCTCGCTATCGAATAGCTTCATAACCAAATGAAAACCCCCCGTTTCTCCATCGTTCTACTCTAGTAGAAATCTTTATTTTCATTCTACTGAAGTAGAATTGCTTTGTCGAGAAGATTCTGTAATTTTCTAACATCGTATTTTGTTATAAGTACTCGCGGCACCGAGATGCCGCTATTCTCCCAACCCATTTGGTTGTTTTTGAAAAACCGTAAAAGATAACTTGCAAGCCATAGCCAAGGATACCGTTCGGTGTCGTTGAAGGCAAAGTCGCAGAATCGCAAGGTGCAGTAGCGAAGAAATTGAAGCGACTTGAAAAGCAAATTAACGAAAGTTTCATGTGATTCATCACAAGTATAAGCAATAGCCGTAAGAAATTAATTATATATTGCAAAATGAAACTTACCTTCCTCATTACCTAGAGAAAACAACTGTAGTCAACATCTAATTCACCAATAGGACTAACTGCTAGAGCCTTATAGGTTGCATTATTACCTCTGTGGAATGCAAAATTAAAGCCCAAGCGCCAACAGCGCCTGGGCTTCGTCTAATAGGTAAATGCGGCTCTCAAAATACTACTTCCTTACGAGCGACACACAGCACTCCACATGTGACGTTTGCGGGAACATATCCACCGGCTGCACCCACTCGATGCGGAAGCCTGCGCCGGCGAGCACCTTGCAATCCTTTGCCAATGTCGAAGGATTGCAGGACACGTACACGAGCCGACGCGGCTTGGCCTGGGCGATCGCCTGCAGCAGCTTGCGGTCGCAGCCGGTGCGCGGCGGGTCCACGACAACGACATCCGGACGGATGCCTTGTCGGACCCACTCCGGCAGCAGCCGCTCGGCCTCGCCCGCGTAGAAGCCGGCGTTGTCGAGCCCGCTCAGGCGGGCGTTGCTGCGGGCGTCCTCGACCGCCTCCGGCACCGCCTCGATGCCGCGCACCTCGCGGGCGAACGGCGCCAGCCACAGGCCGATCGTGCCCGTGCCGCAATACGCGTCGATGACCAGCTCATCGCCGGTTAGCGCTGCCGCCTCGCGCACGTAGTTGTACAGATGAACCGTCTGTGCCGGGTTCAACTGGAAGAATGCGCGCGGAGACAGCGAGAACCGGACATCGCCCAGTGTTTCCTCCATCCGCCCCGACCCCCACAACGTTCGGGTGATGTCTCCGAACACGAGCGGGGTGCGGCCCGGGTTGACGTTCTGGGCGACGCTGGTCACCTTCGGCAGCTCTTGGCGGATCGCGGTAACGAGCCGGTCCTGCTGCGGCAGCTCGTCGCCGGCCGTGACGAGGGTCAGCTGCACCTCGTCCGTGGCGAAGGAGATCCGGGCCACGATGGTGCGGATCACTCCTCGACGTGTCCGTTCATGATAGGCGGGAATGTTCAGCCTCTCCAATATTTCGCGGACCGTCCGGATGGTCTTGTTGATTTCGGGATGCTGGATCGGGCATCCCGATATATCGACAAGCTTGCGAGTTCCTGCGGAATAAAGTCCGGTCAGAAGGCGCCCGCCTTCGGTTCCGACCTGGAGCTGGGCCTTGTTGCGGTAGCTCCAGGGATGGTCCATTCCTTTAATCGGTCGTATGGGAACTTCTTCGCCCAGATAACGGTTGAAAGCCTCCCGGACCAGCTCTTCCTTCGCTTTCAACTGTCCTTCATAGCTGAAATGCTGAAGCTGGCAGCCCCCGCACTGCTCATAGACCGGACATTCCGGTTGCCGGCGGTAGGGAGACCGTTTCTCAATTTGCCGAATAGCGGCCGTCAGGAAGGTAGGCTCAACCTTCGTCACGGTTGCCTTGATCACTTCTCCCGGCAAGGCGCCCGGTATAAACACCGCTTTTCTTTTATAATAGCCGACGCCCTCTCCGTTGATGCCCAGCCTTTTGACGGTGACGATAATCGGGTCCCCGGTCCGGATGGATTCCGCCTCTTTAGCTGCCCCTTGCTTAGGCATTGCCTGTTTTGACTTTGGGGGACCCGCCTTTTTGGAAGGGCGAGTTTGCCTCATTGTTTTATGAGAATGATTCATCGATTTGTTCAACTCCAACTAAGTCCGATATAAAAACCAATAGATGTTATTTTTGTTACATTGTACGAAAGGTTGGTATACCCCAGATACAAATAAACCCGCAGGATTAAAAAACCAACGCCAAAACTCATTTAGGCATTGCCCAAGCCTTGGCGACCTCTTATCTTTGCAGCTAGAATGTTCTTTCCACTACGTGATCTTTATAGGGGAGACGAACTAACCGTATTTTATGTAGGTATTTTGAAGCGAATGGCAATCAACGGTAAGACTACCTGGAAAAAATACATTTAAAATGGAGGATTTTCCTTCATGGCGCCCATTTAGCCCAAACTTGATGGATATTTTCCATTTAGACCCCCATGCCGCTGACCGCGACACCATCAGATGATGAAAATGGATGGATTTTCAAGGTAGAATAGAGTTGAATTGCTTCAATAGTGTGAAATTTGAAAACTAAATGGATTTCATACAGTTAGATTTCTATATTCGGAAGAAATACGGAAATCTAACTGGAAAACCTACAGCTAGTTTGCGCCAAAACAGCCGTTTCGCCCAAAGTTGCCCATTTTAACTGTAGTTTATCCAGTTAGTTTGATCATTTTCGCCCATTCGCTTGAATCTACCTGTACAAAATACAGTTAGACGTGCCGCTCCTCCGCTTGCAACGATGCCTGCAGATGGTAAAATAGACGGATTTTCCTTCATGTCACCCATTTAGCCCAAACTAGATGGATATTTTCCATTTAGACCCCCATGCCGCTGACCGCGACACCATCAGATGATGAAAATAGACGGATTTTCCATGTAGTTTTCTTTTTTTCGGTTCATTGAGCAAGCTAACTGGACAAAATCCATTTAGATAGCCTTGCCTCTGCCGCTTCACCGGCACCCGGCTTACCCTGATTTTCAAGGGGGAGCGTCCAAGCACCTTTTAAATCAATACCAGATGATAAGGTTTAAGGGGCAGTCTTCATTTTCCGTTCCGTCAATGTTTGACAATGTCAGCCAGGACAAAACAAGAACTCGAAAGGGCTCAATGACAACGTTTTTCTCAATATACCTCACTTACAATTAGAATGCATCCCGTTAACTGACATAGTATACTGAGATTGTAACGCTGACCGTCTACCTTTTGTGAAACATTAAGCTGCACCCGAGGCAGCCTGGTCCTGCTAGTATACAGAACTAGGTTACAAAATTCGCAAGCAAATTTCATCTGCAGCTTTTGTTTAATGACCGGAAATATTTGTATTCCATTTTTCATTCTCAATTTGGTCTGCCAGTGGGGATTTCCGGATTCGCCGTTAGATGCGGTGCCAAGTACAGGCATTCGGGATGCGGATATTGTTCAGCATAGGTACTTTCAGCTTGGTCTATTCATTCGCTTATTTATTATAGAAGAAAGTTTGGAATGGCAAAAAATGGGTAATGCGTGACGGCGTTTGCAAGAGTAGGGTGAGTCCCTGAAATGCGTGTCGGTACATATAAATGTGAGCAAGTCTATGCAGTTACATGGAAGTTATTGCAAATGTGTGGTCAGCCAGGGAAAGGAGAAGCGAATTGAACGCGGAGAACCCGGGTAAGGAAGAAAAACAGACGAAGAAGCCGATGATTGAGGTGAACCGGCTGGTCAAAAGGTACGGGAGCTTCACGGCCGTCAACGGCGTAACGTTTCAGGTGATGGAAGGCGAAGTGTTCGGATTGCTCGGGCCTAATGGGGCCGGCAAAACAACGACGATGGAAATGATGGAGGGCCTCCGCCTGCCGGATGAAGGGACGGCCGTGCTGGCGGGCTTCGACACGCAAAGAGACATTCACAAGATCAAGGAAAGGATAGGGGTTCAGCTTCAATCGACCTCCTTGTTCGATTTGTTGAAGGTGCATGAGATTATCCGGATGTATGCAAGCTTTTATAAACGGTCCGTTCCCGTAGGGACGCTGCTTAAGGATATGATTCTCGAGGACAAAAAGAACGCCCGTGTCAAGCATTTGTCCGGCGGACAGAAGCAGAGGCTGGCTATTGCCCTTGCATTGGTGAACGATCCCTTGGTCGTTTTCCTGGACGAGCCGACCACCGGATTGGACCCTCAGGCACGAAGAGTTCTCTGGGAAATTATCCTCCAACTGAAGAGAGTTGGCAAGACGATCGTGCTGTCCACCCATTACATGGATGAGGCTCATGTGCTGTGTGACCGGATTTGCCTGATGGACCGGGGAGAAGTCATCGCCCTGGATACTCCCGAGAGGCTGATCCGCAGCCTGGAATCCGGCAATGCGGTGGAGTTTCGCCTGTCCGGCGACTGCCATGGATGGGACGGCCGGTACGGGCGGGAGGAACATACCGGAATAGACCGGCGTACGGGAATGGCCGGACATTCCGAAGCGGATTCAGCCTGCGAGGGCGCTTCTGCCGATGGAGAAGCAGCCGCCGGACATTACGAAGCGGCTTACGCAGCAAAAGCTGCACCGGAAGCGCAAAACTGTTCCCGCTTGGAAGTCCCCGGAGGTGAAGCAGAGGGGACACTTCTCTTGGAGCGGCTTAGAAAGCTTAACGAAGTGAAGCAGGCCGACCTCCGGAACGGTAAATACGTCCTCTACACCGATCATATGCAAGCGACATTGACGGATTTGATAGCATTTGCTTCGGAGGCCGGACTTCAGCTTACCGATTTGCAGACGAGGACGGCTACGCTGGAAGATGTATTTATTCATATGACCGGAAGGAGTCTGAGAGAAGAATGAAAGGCTATTGGCAGTTAACGCTTGCCCAGCTCAGACTGTTTGCCCGCAATCGGCAGATGCTGCTTTGGTCGGTGGCGTTTCCGGTTTTTTTCATGGTTATCCTGGGCCTGTTCTTTAATAGCGGAAATTCCCTTTCGATGAATCTTGTTCTGATTGATAAAGATGGAAGCGAAGCTTCCCGGGCCTTTGTCCAAGCCATGCGAAATACTCAGGTGCTTGAATTGCGCATCAGCTCGGATGAGGAAGAAGCGTTGAGCAGGCTGAAGCATGGAGACGAGCAGTTGGTGGTTATTATTCCGCAAGGCTATGAAGCGGCCCTCCATGCCGCACCCGGGCAGGTCCGTGCGGCTGAAATCCAGGTCTATTATGACGATACGAACATGGCTGCCTCTGAGATCGGCAAATTGGCCGTTACACAGGTCGTGGACGCCATCAGCAAGCAAATGACGAACTACATACCGGTTGTCACAGTTCACGAAGAAGGCGTGCAATCGTTAAATTTGAAATATATTGATTTCATTGTTCCCGGAATCGTGGCGATGATGATTATGTCCAACAACCTGAACGGGGTAGCCGGCCAGATCGCCTCCTGGCGGGAGCGCGGCGTTCTCCGCAGAATGCAGAGTACTCCGCTGAAGGCCTCCAGCTTCATTGCGGCGCAAATTTCAGCGAGGCTTATTCTCAGCACCCTCCAGGCTTCGATTGTGCTCCTTATCGCCAGTTGGCTGTTCGGAACACAAATCAACGGTTCCTGGCTGCTTCTGCTCAGCTTCGTCATTTTCGGCACCCTGGCCTTCATATCGATCGGCTTTATCATCGCCAGCTTGGCCAAGACACCGGAAAGCGCCGGACCGATCGCCGGCTTTATCTCTTTTCCCATGCTGTTCATGGGGGGAGTGTTCTTCCCTGTCAAAAACTTGCCCGAATGGCTGCAGCCGGTCATTCAGCTGCTGCCTATCTCGCATTTAACGACAGCGCTTCGCCAGGTTATGAATGTTGGGGCCGGCTGGCTGGATCTTTGGTCGGAAGCGCTTCTCCTTGGAGGCTGGATGGCTGTGGCTTTCGCCGTATCGGCTTTCACCTTCAAGTGGGAATGATCATGGAATCCGGCTGCTTAATGACACTTCAGTCGGTTCAGTGATTTGGGCATAACTTATTTCGGATGCTTATTTCCCAACGCGCGCCCTTCCCGGCGCGCGTTGGGCGTTGGCCGGCGCTTGGGTTGGTCCGGCGCCCGGTGCAGAACTATATTTGAGAAAGAGGAACTCTTTTTTTGTCATCCGGGCGGTTTACATGTAGAATAGGGGAGAAGCATGACCTTAAAATTAATCATTCAGGGAATAGAAGAGGGTTTTGATAATGAAGGTGCTTATCGCTACGTTAAATGCGAAATATATTCATACCTCGTTGGCGATCCGCTATTTGAAAGCTTTTTGCCAGAAGGATTTCGAGGTGGATATTGCGGAATATACGATTAAAGACCCCGCCATGAATATCGTTTCCGACCTGTATCAGAGACGCCCGGATGTGCTGGGCTTTTCCTGTTATATCTGGAATATTGAAGAGACGATCGCAATCATTAAGATGATCAAGAAAATTATGCCGGAGCTGATCATTGTACTGGGAGGCCCGGAGGTTTCCTACGATACCGACTATTGGATGAAGCGGCTGCCGGAGGTCGATTTTATCGTGATGGGGGAAGGCGAGGAAACCTTCCACCACCTGCTTCAGGTAATTGAAGGGGACCGGAAGTTTCACTTCGTCTATGGGATTGCCTACCGCAAAGGGGACGAGGTCATCATCACTCCGGGAAGGCCCAAGCTTGACTTGAACGAAATTCCGTCTCCCCACCGGTTTGAAGAAGATGTTCCGACCTTGGCGAATCGGGTAGTTTATTTCGAGACGAGCCGGGGGTGTCCTTTCAGCTGTCAATTCTGCTTATCCAGCATAGAGGTTGGGGTCCGGTATTTCGATATGGAGAGAACGAAGGCAGATCTGCTTTACCTGATCGATTCCGGAGCGAAGCTGATCAAATTTGTCGACCGCACATTTAACATCAAGCGGGAATATGCTCTGGAAATATTCGATTTCCTGATCAAGAATCATCGCGGATGTGTGTTCCAGTTCGAAATTACGGCGGACATTATGCGCCCCGAGGTGCTTGAGTTTCTTTCCGAACATGCGCCGCCCGGCATCTTCCGCTTTGAAATCGGGGTGCAGTCGACTAACGATCTGACGAACGAGCTGGTCAAGAGACGGCAAAACTTCGCCAAGCTGACCCGAACGGTGACCATGGTGAGAGACAGCAACAAGATCGATCAGCATCTGGATCTGATAGCCGGGCTGCCGGAGGAAAATTACGATTCCTTCCGCAAAACGTTCAACGATGTATTTGCGCTCGGCCCGGAGGAATTGCAGTTGGGCTTCCTGAAAATGCTAAGAGGAACGGGGCTGCGCAACGATGCGGAGAAATATGGCTACGTCTATATGGACCATGCTCCCTATGAAATCCTGGGCAACGACGTGCTTCCCTTCTCGGATATCGTCCGGATTAAACGGGTGGAGGATGTGTTGGAGAAATATTGGAATGCCCATCGGCTGGACCGGACCGTTCTCTATTTAATCAAGAACGAGTTTCCTTCCGCCTTCGATTTCTTCCAGCAATTCGGGGATTACTGGGAAGAGCAGGGATGGCAGAAAATCGGCCATCAGCTCGAGGATTTGTTCACGCGTCTTCACAGCTTCTTACGCTGCCGGGATACGGCCTCTCTGGAAGTGGTTGAAGGGTTGATGAAGCTGGATTACTTTATGAACCATAAATATAAGCCGCGTAAAATATGGTGGAACTTCACCATTGATAAGGCCGAGCAATCCCGGTATTTACGCTGGCTGGCGGAGCATCCGGAGAAGGTATCCCCGGAATTTGTCGAGCTCAAGCTCAGCGAGAAGGAATTGCACAAGCATGCTGTGATTGAGGTTCTGCCTTTCGATCTGGAACTTTATTTGTGTACGGGGGAAGTCAGGGAATCCGATCCGAGCCTGCTTGTCGTCTACTATCCCCCTGATGCTTCCGAAATGCCCGCTTACTATGTCACATCCATAACAGGAAGAGAGGCATTGAAGAAGAAGCGGAAGAAAGAACTGGAGAAGATGGAGCTTCATGATATTCAATAATGATCGGCTATGAAATAATTTGTGACTCTCTCTCCTAAGATGAAAGGGTGCTTGCGCACCGAATGAGAAAAACCGGGCATTACGCCCGGTTTTTTTTCTTTCGGATTGGCAGAAAAGCTGCCGCCAAGGAAATATTCGACAACAAGTCCGAGGGCTTCAATGGAAGCTTCAACGTCGGATGATGAAAATAATTGCAAAGATCATGTGGAGCAGAAGCTTTATTTAGTCTTCGTTATGCGGAATAGGCAGTCCGAGTCCTTCCGCAATCCGTCTGCCCAAATCCGGATCGGCTTTAAGCCAGTGACCGATTTGACGAATTTTTATTTCATCCTTATCTACAGGCTTCATGGCGGCCACGATATTGCGGATCAGCCGGCTTTGCTCCTCCTCACTCATCAGACGGTATAGATCGCCGGCTTGGGTATAATGATCATTATGATCGTAAGGGACGCTGTCGGCCATACCGGATACTTCGAAAGGAGCCGGTTTGTTCTCGGGCGATTCGGTTGGTCCGCCGTAGCTGTTAGGCTCATAATAGAGAGAACTGCCGCCGTTGCCGTCAAATCTCATTTGCCCATCGCGCTGATAATGGTTAACCGGTGCGATCGGACGGTTGATCGGCAGCGTATTGTGATTCGCCCCGACACGGTAACGATGCGCGTCCGAATAGGCGAAGAGGCGTCCCTGCAGCATTTTGTCCGGCGAAGCCTCAATGCCGGGTACGAAATTGCCCGGAGAGAAGGTTGCCTGTTCGACTTCCGCGAAATAGTTTTCCGGGTTGCGGTTTAGTACCATGCGGCCGACTTCGATAAGCGGGTAATCTTTCTGGGACCAGACCTTCGTTACATCGAACGGATCGAAGCGGTACGTCTTGGCATCCTCCAGCGGCATAATCTGGACACAAAGCTTCCACGAAGGGTAGTCGCCCTCTGCGATGGCGTTGAATAAATCTTCCGTATGATAATCCGGATTTTCCCCTGCCAGCTTGGCGGCCAGATCGACATCCAGATTTTTGATGCCTTGTTCGGTTTTGAAATGATACTTGACCCAGACGGCTTCGCCTTGCTCATTTACCCATTTGAAGGTATGGCTGCCGAATCCGTGCATATGTCTGTACGTTGCCGGGATACCGCGGTCAGACATCAGTATGGTGACTTGATGCAGGGATTCCGGAGACAGCGACCAGAAATCCCATACGGCGTTCGGATTTTTCAGATGGGTTTGGGGATGGCGTTTCTGAGTATGGATAAAGTCCGGAAATTTGATAGCGTCCCGAATGAAAAATACCGGTGTATTATTACCGACCAGATCATAGTTGCCCTCTTCGGTATAGAACTTCACGGCGAATCCGCGCGGGTCCCGAACCGTATCGGCAGAGCCCAACTCGCCAGCTACCGTGGAGAAACGAACGAATACCGGTGTCTGCTTGCCGACTTCCGACAGGAAATTCGCTTTCGTATACTTAGTGAGATCGTTCGTCACTTCGAAATAACCGTGGGCACCTGCACCTTTGGCATGAACGACCCGTTCGGGAACACGCTCCCGGTTGAAATGGGCCAATTTCTCCAGAAGATGCACATCCTGAATTAATGTCGGACCTCGCGATCCTGCCGTCATGGAATTCTGATTGTCTCCTACAGGAGCGCCCCAACTCGTCGTCAGGTTGTTCTTGTTTGTGGACATTCGATCTTCACCTCATTATTTATTTTAAGTAAATGGTTCTGTACCGTTGTAATTGAGAATCAATATCAATTACTATGAATTAAATTTAATTCATTTCAAACAAATAGTCAATATCTTTTTATAATAATTATAAATAAGGAAATGTTGAAAAATGATGGGTCAATAACGAAAAACGTACGGAGAGCTTGATTAATGAAGGAAGGGAGGTGGATTTGGGAGCGGTTCGTTCCTAAATGTTGTATATGCAGCGGCCTTCGAATCGGGCTGTTTGAAGGGTTAAGGAAAAGTTCTAAGGATGGTTAGGTATCGTTTATGACCAAACGGAAGCCGGAAGAGCGGTCATCCGTTCTTATTCAAATCCTATGACAGATATTCCCATTGCATTCTATCCATTTGTTGGATGGCCCGATGTAAATTCATCCCTAATAAAAAAAGCTCCTAACGGAGCCATCTCGAAGATGAATAACCCGGTATTAGAGGAAGCTTTTTATGCCAATAGGAATCTATATTTTCATCGTATTAACGCTATAAAGAACTTAAAGATTCCTATGTGGTAAAAAAACTCCGGAACCAGGGGATTGAGCCTATCCCGGACTCCGGAGATTCTGTATTAAGGCAAATAGCTGCGGAGGACGGTCAAATTGCCTTCCAATTGATAGTTTTCGAGTGAGGCGGGCAGCAGCAGACACTCTCCGGCTTTGATGGGCATGCTTTCCCCATCCCACGAAATTTGTCCGCTTCCTTCGCAGACGATATGAATGACGAACGTTTCCTTAGAAGTTTGCAGCTCCCAGCGGCCGTTCACAACTCCCTTTTCTACAATAAAATAGGGGGAATGGGCCAGCTTGAGCCATTGATTCGGCCCCGGGACCTCGGTAGTCATTCTTGTTGCCCCGGCTCCTTCGTAAGCGATGACATTCAGCGAATCCTCGATATGAAGCTCTCGGGGCTTGCCGTCCAGGCCCGGTCGATCATAATCGTACAGGCGGTAAACGGTATCCGAATTTTGCTGAACCTCTGCAACCAGCACACCCGCTCCAAGAGCATGAACCGTTCCCGCAGGAATATAGAACGAATCTCCGGCCGCAACCGGAACCTCCTGCAGATAATCCAATATACGTTTGCCTTCTATCGCATCCGCAAGGCTTTCCCTTGTTGTACCGGGCTTCAGCCCATAGATGATTTTAGCCCCCGGCTTGGCTTCAAGAATGTACCACATTTCCGTCTTGCCAAGCTCTCCTTCGGGCAATCCGGCATAATCGTCTCCGGGATGCACCTGAACGGACAGGTCGTCTTCGCAATCGAGAAGTTTGAGCAGAAGAGGAAAACGGCCGTTAGGCGAGTTTATGCCCTTGGTTCCGAAGATAAGCTCTCCGTACTTGCTGCGGATTTCATCGAGGCCCAATCCGGCCAGTTCCCCGTTGGCAACCTTCGTAGTGCCGTTAGGATGATCGCCAATCATCCAGCCTTCTCCGATTTTGCTATTTTCCTTAACAGGCAGACCGAATTTGGCTAAAGAATTGCCTCCCCAAACTCTTTCCTTCATTTCCGGTATAAACTTCAGCGGATATGATTTCAATTAAGAATCCCCACTTTCTGTTTTTTCTCCTCTGATTATTAAAGGGGGTGACCCCAAGACGAGCGCCGAAGCACTCATTCGCAAACAAAATGTCCCCATTAACGGCGAAGTGCAACTTCCCGCTTGGCTACGGCAATAAGATAAGGCGGGTGGTTGCGTTGGTTGATCATGGCGTATTTGAGCACCTGGAAGTTCGGCTGGGGCAATTCAGCGGCCCACTGCTCAACGGCAGCGGCTTCCCTGTCTCCGCCTTCATGGCCGGTATAAAGCACTATGGTCGTTAACCCTCCCGGGCGGAGCAGATCCACTGCCGCGTTCAATGCAGGGAGGGTCGTTTCGGGGACGGTAATCGTGCTATGATCGGAGCCGGGCAAATACCCGAGGTTGAACATGATGGCTCCGACCCGTCCGTGACAAGCCTCTGGAACATGCTCCTTCATTAAGGAATGAGAGGCCTGAATCCAACGTACCGGATGTCGGTCTCCCATATGCTTTTCCAATCGGCCGGATGCCTTGCGGAGTGCCTCAGCCTGTATATCGAAGCCGTATACACTTCCCTGCAGACCGACTCTTTCGGCCAGGAACAAGCTGTCAACGCCATTGCCGACCGTTGCGTCTATCGCGATATCCCCCGGTTGAAGCTGCTCGGACACCAGGCGGTGAGCATAGCTCAGGATCGATATAAAACCCATAATTCCTCCTACATTGCACTATCTGGACCCAAATAAAGGGTAATCAGACTCGGTCCAGTTGTTCATTTAAACAAGTCCGCTTTGAACCGCGTCCCGTTCTTTTCCTTGCCAAGTATTTCTTCGTCTTAATTCCGCATCAATCGAGTTGAGAACCTCCCATTTCTTAAGACTCCACATGGGCCCGATTAGCAGATCACGGGGGGCGTCTCCCGTCAAGCGGTGGACAATCATTTCGGGCGGAAGCATCTCCAGCGTGTCTACGACCAGCTTGACGTATTCGTCCTTCTCCAGAAATTTCAGCAATCCGGCCTCGTACTGCTTAACCATCGGTGTCTTCTTCATTAGATGCAGCAAGTGAATTTTGATGCCTTGTACATCCATATGCGAAACCTGTCTTCCCGTTTCCAGCATCATGGCCTCGTCTTCTCCCGGCAATCCGTAGATAATATGGGCGCAAGTCCGGATGTTATGCTTCCGCAGCTTGGATACGCCATCGATAAAGCATTGAGTGTCATGAGCACGGTTAATCAGCCGGGAAGTTTCCTCATGTACGGTCTGCAGCCCCAGTTCTACCCATAGATAGGTTCTTTCGTTCAGCTCCGCCAAATATTCGACAACGTCGTCCGGAAGACAGTCGGGACGGGTGGCAATGGATAAGCCGACCACTCCCGGCTGCTGCAGAATGACTTCGTAGTAATCCCGCAGAACATCGACCGGCGCATAAGTGTTCGTATAGGCCTGGAAGTACCCTATATATTTCGCATCCGGCCATTTGAGATGCTGGCGGTCGCGGATCGTGTTGAATTGTGTCACCAGATCCTCCCGACGGTTTCCGGCAAAATCTCCCGAGCCCCGCTTGCTGCAGAAGGTACAGCCTCCAATTGCTATTCTTCCGTCCCGATTGGGACAGGTGAATCCGGCATCCAGCATAACCTTGAATACTTTGGTGCCGAACTGCTGTCTCATTTCGTAATTCCACGTATGAAATCGTTTGTCGCCCCATGTCCGGGGCGCTGCGTTAATCAAGTTCATTAATATAACTCCCTTATTCCATTGCATAAAACCGCTGTTCTCTATGGCCCCATCGGACTCCATCTTCCCGGACACCGCTCATGCCATGGCACCGGCTTATACTTAGACAGGTTTTTTTTCATTTTAACTTATCACAAGAGAAATTGCATCCGGGTACCAAGAACATGGGAGGATTACCAATATCCCCGCAGGATAGAACCTTATTCGCGGGAGGACAATAAGAACGTGCCATCACATATCAATCATAGATTGGAGGATTTACAGTTGAACAAAGGTTTGGGAATAGCTGTTATCCTTACGATGTTCGTGTTTGCGGTACCTGCGGATGCCGCAGGGACTACCGACACGGGTGCTCCTCAGCCAGGGACCACAACGGTCAATACCAACGGAACTTATACGGGTGCCCAGGACATGAGCGGTAATGCGAATTATCCGGGGAGCTACGGGAAGTATTCGCCGGGTATCAACACTCCTTCGGGGCTTAACGGCGCCAATGTGGGAACTACCGATGTTAATCGGGTCAGCGGGGACATGAACGGGAATGGGACAACGAGAAGCACTTACACGAACCAAATTCCTGGCAGAGGAAACGGAACGGGAGCTTATAACATGAGCACTTACCGTACCGGAGCAGCAACACGGGCAGACAACACGATGAATTGGGGATGGCTCGGATTGCTTGGATTGCTCGGCTTGGCCGGGCTAGGCGGAAGGAATCGGGGGGACCAACCGCAGAAATAGCACGCCTGAACAAACTCCTTTTTCCATATGGAACTGGGAGTTTGTTCATATGAACAGCAAACTTTTATGTCGCGTTATGAAGCGGTTGCAAATTGATAAAGAAGGCTTAATCCGATATACTATATAATAAGTAGGAAAAAAGTTTAAGATCATTTATGAAATCATATTCAGTCAACATCATACAGGCAGCAATCCCATCCATAATATGCCGAGGTGAATGATATGAATGCACAGCAGGCAATGGTAACCATTCCGGATAAGGAGCAAATAATAGCCGTAGAATTGACTGTTAAGGAATTGATGGCTCTGAGCGGCAGCCGCTTTCACCAGGACCAGCAATTGCTGCCCTCTGTGCGTAAGAAGCTGCGGGATCATCTGCAGAGGGAATGGATATCCCGGATAACCGAATAACCGGCAAGGAAGAGAATCTTGACGCCATCCGCGTTAACATTCTCTTTTTTGTTGGAGACATCATTTTCTTTTGATTTTTTAGTCTCCATGAACTATGCTATCTTTTGTGCAGAATTTATAGTTCAAGGGGCTCCCCGCAAAGTACAGTACAAACCTTTATCGAAGCAAAGTCAGGAAGAGCGACCGCGTTTAGAGGAAGGTTTAGACGCCGACTCCGTTGGAGTGCGAACGGAATAGGCTTTGAAGATTACACGTCATTTTTTTATGGGGTTATTTTGTATATCAAGGTGTGGAGGTCTAGCTCATGCGTTTAAGAGGAAGAAAGGGAATCAGGGAAAGTCTGGAGAGACAGGAGGATCTTGTTATTCTTCAGCCGTCCCAATGGAAAGGAAGATGGTCGGAATACTTCGGGAACTCGAACCCGATTCATGTCGAATTAGGAATGGGAAAGGGCAAATTTATCAGCGACCTGAGCATTGCTCATCCTGATATTAATTATATAGGCGTAGACATGTATGATGAGCTGATCAGACGTGCAAGCGACAAGGTGAGGGCCGTGCGGGAAGAGCATGGGGCGGGGCTAGGCAATATCGCTCTGGCACTAATGAATATCCAAACGATTGAAGACGTATTTGCTCCCGGAGAATTGGAGAGAATTTATTTAAACTTCAGTGATCCTTGGCCGAAGAAGAAGCATGCGAGACGCCGGTTGACTCATTCCGGTTTCGTGAATAAATACAAATCAATCCTGAATAACAGAGGAGAAATTCATTTCAAGACGGACTCCCGAAGCCTCTTCGAGTTTTCACTTAATTCTTTTGCAAATATGGGCTTGAGAATGCGGAATATTTCCCTGGATCTTCATGCGAACGGACTGAGGGAAGATTTAATCCCTACGGAATATGAGCTGAAATTTGTAAGCCAAGGGATGCCCATTTATCGCTGTGAAGTAGTGATTGGCAGCCAAGCGTTGGAAGAGCACGAACAATACCTTGAGAAGGAAGATAACGCTTAAAGCGCATACATTTTCGACATGAATCCCGTTTCGGGCCTACAGTTGCGGCAATCAACAAGTGCAGAGGATAGGGAAGATTGTTATATTAAGGCTGTAATAATTAAGAAATGAATAGAAATAGAACTTTATAACCTGGTTAATTGATTCTTTGGTTGCATTGATTTTATATTGGACAGACCGATTTAACTGCTCCCGCAAGGGGGCTTTTGTCATGGTTGCGCAATGATTTCAAAACCGATATTGTAGTGGTTAAAAAAATGGAAAGCTGTGCGTTGTTTCAGATCGTGTTTAATGGGGGTAACAGAAGTAAGAGGCAATTTTCGGCTTAGTCTGTTTCCCTGCGTTGAAAGTATAGCAATAGTGGACATACTGGTTAATATTAACGATTCGAAATTATGTTTTGAAAGGAGTGATGCGGAAAATTTCTATTGAATGTCTACTTGCTTTTTGTAGCAGGCTAAGGTTAGGTTGTAATGAAAATTAGGATTGTTTTATAATAAAACACATTAACCGGCTGCTGAAACACCTCTCTGACGTTGGTCGAAGAACTATAGATAATACATGAAAACAGGATAGAATGAAGCATATTGCAAGGCTGAGATTCATCTTGCGGGCTTTTCCCGCCAATTATGTCTATTCCGGTGATTTCAAGCAGAAATATAATTTTGACAAAACAGGCCAAAGAGAGGAAAATCAAATTCGGCTAAAGGTTATACCAGATTCCCGTAAATAAAGAGAAAAAAGGGAAAACAAAAGGGGGATTTACCACAAATGCTGGACAATGTATTCCTTGGATTGCAGATTGTCTTGGCGTTAATCGGGGGTTACCAACTGTTCTTGACTTTCTTTGGGTGGTACCGGAAGAAGAAACAAATCCAGTACGAGCCGCAGAAGTCATTTGCAATTCTGGTAGCTGCTCATAACGAAGAGCAGGTCATCGGAGCGTTAATTGAGAATCTAAAGAGTTTGAAATATCCGAAAGAGCTGTACGATATCATGGTTATCTGTGATAACTGCACGGATCGTACGGCGGAAATTGTGAAGGAGCACGGAGTATATGCCTTCGAACGGCGCAACCCCAATTTGCGCGGCAAAGGCTATGCCATCGAATGGATGCTTAAGAAGCTGTGGAAGCTTCCGCGCTCCTACGATGCGGTTGTTATGTTCGACGCCGATAATCTGGTCGATCCCGATTATCTGATTCATATGAACAACGACCTGTGTTCAGGTTCCAAGGTTATCCAGGCTTATCTCGATACCAAGAATCCGCTTGATTCCTGGGTTACTGTTTCTTACGCGATATCTTATTACTTCGCCAATCGTTTCTGGCAACTGCCTCGTAAGAACCTTGGCTTGGCCAACTATTTGGGCGGCACGGGAATGTGTTTCGATTCCGACCTGCTCAAGCAAATAGGATGGGGCGCAACGAGCCTGGTGGAGGACCTGGAATTTTCCATGCGCTGCGTCAAGCTGGGGATAAAGCCGACGCTGAACTTTGAAGCCAGGGTGTATGACGAGAAGCCTCTCACCTTCAAAGCTTCGGCCAAACAGCGTCTGCGCTGGATGCAAGGCCACTTTGACGTATGCCGCAAATATTTCTTCCCGCTGTTGTGGCAGGGAATCAAGGAACGTAGCTGGACCAAGATCGATGCGGCCATATACTCGGCGAATGCTTATAACTTTTTCCTCGCTTTTATTATAGCGGTAATTTTCTGGGTGGGGGGAGTGCTGCTCGATAATTCGGTGGCCAACCTGTACGAGGTAGCGCCGATTATCAACGGTATCGCCATAGCCATCTATCTCCTGCTGCCGATATCGTTAGCCATGGAGAAGGCTTCCTGGAAGATGTATTTATATCTACTGCTTTACCCTATTTATATGTTGTCCTGGTGGCCCATCACAACGGTTGCTTTCTTTACTCAAACGAACAAAAAGTGGAGCCATACGAAGCATACGCGTGTAATCAGATTTGATGAAGTACAGAGCAAACAGGCCGGCTAGCGCCTGAATATTAGGCGTCAAGCCATTGACAGCCAATGACTGAAAATGGTATAGTAGTACAGTGATGTTTGTACAATGAAGCAGAAGCGCCCGCTTCTCACCTGGCCGACCGGTTGTTGGCAGGTTCCCGGTCAAACGATAGAATCGCTGGACTGTGAATGCAGATGTGGGCTTGGTTTGCCCACATCTTTTTTATTTGCCCTGCTGGAATGTCAGAAAGTGTAAGCTTAATCAGTACACTGATATTTCCTGACGAGCGGACTGCCGCCGTTTCGAAGAGACGGCGCGGCCCTTATCCCTTGGGCATATGGGCCTGTTTTGTTGCTGTCGCCAGATTATTTACGGAGGTGGAATACTATTAGTAAAGACCATTTAGTCAATGAGGAGATTCGTGTCAGAGAAGTCCGTTTGATCGGTGCCGACGGGGAGCAGTTGGGCATCAAGCCGACCCGCGAAGCTCTCCAAATTGCCGCCGATGCGAATCTCGATCTTGTCAGCGTCGCTCCTAACGCTAAACCGCCGGTATGCCGCATTATGGATTATGGCAAGTACCGCTACGAGATGCAGAAGAAAGAGAAGGAAGCCCGTAAGAATCAAAAGGTGGTCGACATTAAGGAAGTCAGATTCAGCGCCTCCATTGAGGAGCATGATTTCCAAACCAAGCTTCGCAACGTAGTGAAATTTCTTAAAGACGGAGATAAGGTGAAATGTTCCGTCCGCTTCCGCGGGCGTGAAATTACCCATGCGCAAATCGGGCAGAAAGTGCTGGAGCGCGTTGCGGCGGAGGCGGAAAGCCTCAGCAATGTAGAGCGCAAGCCAAAGCTGGAAGGCCGCAGCATGATCATGATTTTATCGCCGAAATAATTCGACACAAGGAGGACCATTCCATGCCAAAAATGAAAACACACCGCGGCGCTGCAAAGCGTTTCTCGAAAACCGGAACCGGAAAGATCAAAAGGAACCGCGCGTACAAGCGGCATATCCTGGAGAGCAAATCTCCTTCCCGCAAGCGCCATCTGCGTAAAGCGGTCGTTATGGCGGCAGGCGATGTTAAACGCATCAAGAGTTTGCTCGTGTACGTAAAATAATCCGAATCCAACGCATAACAATAGGAGGTAGAACATTATGGCAAGAGTTAAAGGCGGATTCGTAACCCGTCGTCGACATAAAAAGATTTTGAAGCTGGCTAAAGGATACTTCGGTTCCAAGCACAGACTGTTTAAAACGGCTAACGCACAGGTGATGAAATCCCTTCTGTACGCTTACCGCGACCGCCGCAACAAGAAGCGTGATTTCCGCAAACTGTGGATTACCCGTATCAATGCGGCTGCCCGCATGAACGGTCTCAGCTACAGCAAATTTATGCACGGCTTGAAGCTTGCGGGTGTAGACGTTAACCGCAAAATTTTGGCAGAGCTGGCTGTTTCCGATGCCAAGGCATTCTCCGATCTGGCCAATGCCGCCAAAGCTAAAATCAACGCCTAATGAAAATCCGGTTAGGGTCATGGCCTTGACCGGTTTTTTTGTTTTTGTAGTCCCGCCGGAAAGCTCTTGTCGAAAAAGTATTGACTATTTTCCGGCTAGTGCATATAATAATCTTTAATTAGATTCTACAGTTGAACATCTTCTTATCAGCTATGAAGAGGACGAAGTATAAGGGCTCTTATGTTCAGAGAGCGAAGGATTTGCTGAAACCTTGGCCTTAATCCCTTATTAACGAGCTCACCTCGGAGCTGTTTTCCTGAAAAGCGAAGAGCCTATTAGGGAAAATCGGAATGGCACACGTTACCGTGCTGATGGTTTCTAGCTAGCGGAAACTGGTTAGGATACCCGTTAAGGTAATGCGCTGCGAGGCGCCTACAAAGCAGGGTGGTACCACGGAAGATCAACCTCTTTCGTCCCGTTTAATGTCTTTTTGACAGGCATGGGATTGAAGAGGTTTTTTTAGTTTATTCCTGTGCTGGCGCATCTTCAGGGGGGAGCGGCTTATCCTTCGGTCTATCCTTATATAGAACGAACTCGCAAGGCTGTTAGGGAAGTTGAGGTTTGCTGCCGCAAACCGTAAGGTGTGATGCAAGCGGTGCTGCTTATTATTGAAAGGAGGGGTTATGGATGAGTGTTCAGAATCCAACCAAAGTTTTACACGAAGAATTAAAAGCCAAGCTGATGAAGCCGGAAGTGATTTCCGGTTCGGAGATTTTGCTGCGGAGCCTACTGCTGGAAGGGGTTGAATGTGTTTTCGGTTACCCTGGAGGCGCGGTTCTGTTTATTTACGACGCCATGCACGGCAATCCGGACTTCCACCATCTATTAACCCGACATGAACAAGGAGCCATCCACGCGGCTGACGGCTATGCCCGCTCCACCGGCAAGGTAGGCGTCTGTATCGCCACTTCCGGTCCGGGAGCGACCAACCTCGTTACCGGAATTGCAACGGCTTATATGGACTCCGTACCGCTTGTCGTGATTACCGGAAACGTCGCGACGAATTTCATCGGAACGGATGCCTTCCAGGAAGCCGATATTACCGGAATTACGATGCCGATCACGAAGCACAGCTACCTTGTCCGCAAGGTCGAAGATTTGGGACGTATCATTCATGAAGCTTTCCATATCGCCAATACCGGGCGCAAGGGACCGGTTCTGATCGACATTCCGAAGGATGTTTCGGCGAACAAGACGTTGTTCCAGCCTCAGTTGGATCCGGTGACGATTCGCGGATACAATCCGTCTACCGATCCGAACAAGGTACAGACCGATGCTATGCTGAATGCCATTCAGCAGGCTGAACGGCCGGTCATTCTGGCCGGCGGAGGGGTTGTCTATGCGGATGCGTCCGACGAGCTGATCGAGTTTGTCAACAAGACCAACATTCCGATCACGACGACGCTGCTGGGCCTGGGCGGCTTCCCGAGCGGTCATGAGCTGTGGATGGGGATGCCCGGAATGCATGGGACTTATACCGCTAACCACGCCATTCAGGAGAGCGACCTGCTGATTTGTATCGGCGCCAGATTCGATGATCGGGTGACGATGAAGCTGGATGGCTTCGCGCCGAAGGCCAAGATTGTTCACATCGATGTCGATCCGGCCGAGATCGGCAAGAACGTGAAGACCGACATTCCGATCATCGGCAATGTCAAGGATGTGCTCGGCTACGCGAATACTAAAGCCGTACGGGCCAATACGGATGCTTGGGTAGCCAGGGTGCAGGAGATGAAAGCGAAGTACCCGCTGAAGTATAAAGATTCGGATACGGAGCTGAAGCCTCAATACGTTATCGAGATGATCAACGAAACGACCCGGGGCGATGCCATTATTACTACCGATGTAGGCCAGCATCAGATGTGGGTGGCTCAATATTACAAATTCAACCGGCCCCGCTCCTGGATCACCTCCGGAGGATTAGGCACTATGGGCTTCGGTTTCCCTTCGGCTATCGGAGCCCAGATGGGCAATCCCGACAAGCTGGTCGTATCGATCAACGGGGACGGCGGAATGCAGATGTGTTCCCAGGAGCTGGCGATCTGTGCCATCAACAACATTCCGGTGAAAATTGTCGTCATCAACAATCAGGTGCTCGGTATGGTCCGCCAATGGCAGGAAATTATTTACGATAACCGCTACAGCCATATCGATCTTGCGGGAAGCCCTGATTTCGTGAAGCTGGCGGAAGCCTACGGTGTCAAAGGGCTGCGCGCGACGACGAAGGAAGAAGCGCGTAAAGCTTGGCAGGAAGCGCTTGATACTCCTGGACCGGTGCTGATTGACTTTGTAGTGCCGAAGGGTGAGAATGTCTATCCGATGGTCACTCAAGGATGCACGATAGATGAGATGATAATGGGGGATTCGGAATGAACGAGAGAAAACATACGATCGCCGTTCTGGTCAACAATCAGCCGGGAGTGCTTCAGCGGGTAGCCGGATTATTCGGCCGCCGCGGGTTCAATATCGAGAGCATTACGGTAGGGGAATCCGAGGAGCCGGGCCTCTCCCGTATGGTCATCGTAACGGTCGGCGACGAACATACGTTGGATCAGGTAACCAAACAGCTTTATAAACTGATTGACGTTATTAAAGTGGTTAACCTGAGCAGCCATCCGATGGTCGCCCGCGAGCTCGCCCTGATCAAAATCAATGCCGAGCCCGGGATGCGTCCCGAAATATTGGGGATCGTCGATACGTTCAGGGCAGCCGTTGTTGACATCGGCCCCCATACGCTAATCGTTCAGGTTGTCGGCGACAGTGACAAAATCGATGCAATGGTCGAATTGCTGAAGCCATACGGTATTCGCGAATTGACCCGCACGGGTGTAACCGCAATGGTTCGCGGTTCGGTCCATTAAGTTTGCGGCCTAAGTAATTCAGATGATACACCCTTGAGTGGGTGTTAGAGCGGATCGCTTCGAACAGAAAAATTCAGTCCATGTATGCAAGAGGGTTCCGTTGCAACACCCACTCAAGGGTTTTTAAATTAAAGGAGGAACTATTTCCATGGCAGTTAAAATGTATTATGAGCAAGATGCTAATCTGGGTGCTCTTCAGAACAAAACGATCGCAATTATCGGATATGGAAGCCAAGGCCACGCTCAGGCCCAAAACCTTCGCGACAGCGGATTGAATGTCATTATCGGTCTTCGCAAAGGGAAGTCCTGGGATGCAGCCAAGGATGACGGCTTCGAAGTGTATGAAGTAGATGAGGCTGCCCGTCGCGCGGACGTTGTACAATTGCTTATCAATGATGAACTGCAAGCCAAAGTATTCAAGGAGCAAATCCAGCCGAACCTGAAGAAGGGAGCCGCTCTGATGTTCTCCCACGGCTTCAATATTCACTTCGGACAAATCGTTCCGGACGAGCATACGGACGTTCTGATGATCGCTCCTAAATCTCCCGGACATCTGGTTCGCCGCACTTATGTCGAAGGCTTCGGCGTACCTGCACTGATCGCCGTAGAACAGAACGCAACCGGACAAGCGCATGAGATCGGTCTGGCTTATGCTAAAGGAATTGGCTCCACTCGTGCGGGAGTTATCGAAACGACATTCCGTGAAGAAACGGAAACCGACCTGTTCGGTGAGCAAGCTGTACTGTGCGGCGGCGTATCCGCTCTGGTCAAAGCAGGTTTCGAAACCTTGATCGAAGCCGGTTATCAGCCGGAAATCGCTTATTTCGAATGTCTCCATGAGCTGAAGCTGATCGTTGACCTGATGTATGAGGGCGGATTGGCGCGCATGCGTTATTCCATCAGCGACACGGCTGAGTATGGCGATTATGTAACAGGACCTCGCATCGTTACCGAGGAGACGAAGAAGGAAATGAAGAAAGTTCTGGAAGAAATTCAAACCGGAGTCTTCGCGCGCAATTTCATCGTGGAGAACCAATCCAACCGCGCCTTCTTCACAGCTACCCGCCGTAGAGAAAACGAGCATCCAATCGAAAAAGTCGGCGCTCAATTGCGTGAAATGATGCAGTGGATTCAGAAGTAATAGCCCTTTATTAACGGCATATTAATTATAAATGAGGAATCCCCCCGACCCTTACCAGGGCACGAGGGGATTTTTTCACAATGGGGCTGTCTCATAAGCCGATCTATGATTTTTCAAGCCCCCGCCTAGTGTTATATTTGGCTACTAAAAAAGGACCCCGTTCCCACTCACAGTGGGATTTGAGGTCCTTTTTGCTTCGTATTTGGGATACTCCCGTTTTACGCGAACGTTTGTGGAACAGCCGCATTTCATCGGTAAGCGCGCCTGTCCAAAGGACGGCGTTAGCCGTTTATCCTTGTGTCGTATAAAATGCGAAGCCTAGGCTCCTTGCTGCCGACGCTGTGCTGACTTAGCAGGACAGCGCCGGCAGCAAGCAAGCTTATCTTCGCTAAAGCTGCAACCATTAAACGGGAGAAGGAACGTAGCTGTTCATGGCCCGAGCGAATCTTTCCATGCCGAGCTTCATTTCCTTGCTGTCGCTATGAGTAAAGTTGAAACGGCATGTGTTGACTTGCGGTTCACCTGCGTAGAAAGGCGCTCCGGGAACGAAGGCGACGCCTTCCTCCACCGCCTTGACGAGCAGCTCTTCCGCTTTGTAGCCTTCCGGCAGCTCCAGCCAGATGAACATTCCTCCTTCGGGCCGATTCCAGCGTAGTCCAGGAATATTAAGCCCTTCCAGAAGATCGGTCATAAGGAGCATTCTCTGTTCGTAATCCTTGCGGATTCCGGCAATATGGGCATCCAGATCAAAACGGCAGAGCAGCTCGTATAAGGCCTGCTGATCCATAGAGCTGGAATGAAGATCCGCGGCTTGTTTCGCCCTGGCCATATTCCGGATAATCGCCGGGTCTCCGATGGCCCAGCCTGTACGCAGAGCGGGGGCTACGGTCTTGGAGAAGGTGCTGGTGTATACGACGGCCGAGCCGTGCGGATGAGTATCCAGAGAGAAGATGGACGGATACAAGCGATCGGAACTGTACTGAAGTTCCCCGTAAGGGTCGTCTTCAAGAATAAGAACATTATGCCGGCGGCATAATTGAAGAATGCCCTGCCTTCTTTCCAGATTCCAGACATAGCCCGTAGGATTGGAGAAGGTCGGAGTTACATACAGCAGCTTTGGCTGGTGCTGCTTGATTTTGGCGGCGGCATCCTCAAGATCCATTCCGAATTCATCGCCCTTAACGGCAACGACGCGTGCCCCGCGAGCCTGGAACACCTGCAGTGCTGCGAGATAGGTCGGCTGTTGTACCAGAATCACATCACCCGGATCGATATAGATACGTGTTAATAAGTCTATCGATTGCTGTGAGCCCGTCGTCAGGATCATTTCATCGGGGGTGACCGTAATATTCTTCTGACGCATTCTCTCGGCGAGCGCTTCACGCAAAGGCAGATAGCCTTCGGTTAGCCCGTATTGCAAGCTGCTGTTTCCTCTGTTCAGAGCGGCTACATATGCATCCCGCACCGCTTCGACGGGAAACAGCTCCTCCGCCGGTAAACCGCCTGCGAAGGAAATAATGGACTTGCCTTGCGTCAGCTTAAGAATTTCTCTGACTGCGCTAGACTTGAAGTGCTGCAATGATTCGGAAAATTGATAATCCATGGACAAGACTCCTCTATATTCTTTAATATATAATTGTACGGCACAACAAACCGGGTGACAATGGCAATTTTCACAAAAATAGAAGAAGATGAAGGAACGGATTTGTTATAGTCAATACCTATCGGATTCATAGCTTTTATATCTTTGTAAAATGACGTGAATTGTGTTACAAAGAAGATAGCTTTTAATAAGGAGTCTTTATCCAAAGACATCATTCATTATTATGGTCGAGATGTAAGGAGTGGTTTATGTGGCAGATGTGAAGAAGATTGCGGTTATCGCCGGAGATGGAATCGGTCCCGAGGTTGTAGCCGAAGCAGAGAAAGTGTTGAAGAAAACGGAGGAAGTATTCGGATACCGTTTCGAAACGGAGCATGGATTATTCGGCGGAATCGCCATCGATGAGAAGGGAACTCCGCTTCCCGAGGATACCCTCGAGATGTGCCGGCGCTCGGATGCCGTTCTGCTTGGCGCCGTAGGCGGGCCGAAATGGGACAACAACCCGAAGGAGCTGCGCCCGGAAACCGGACTTCTTGGTATTCGCAAGGCACTCGGATTGTTTTCGAATATTCGTCCGGCAGTCATTTTTGACTGCTTGAAGGATGCCTCCACCCTTAAGCCGGAGGTACTTGAAGGAACCGATTTGATCGTGGTGCGCGAGCTGACCGGCGGAATTTACTTCGGTGAGAAGCTGAGACGCGAGGGAGAGAACGGCGAGGAAGCGGTCGATACCTGTGTCTATAATGTCAAGGAAGTGGAGCGGATTGTCCGTCAGGCGTTCGAGATTGCCAGAACCCGCAGGAAGAAGCTGGCTTCCGTTGATAAAGCGAATGTACTGGAGACCTCCCGCTTGTGGAGAGAGACCGTTAACCGCATTGCTCCGGACTATCCGGATGTCGAGCTGGAGCATGTGCTGGTAGATAACTGTGCTATGCAGCTTCTGCGCAGGCCTTCAAGCTTCGACGTCATCGTTACCGAGAATATGTTCGGTGATATTCTGAGCGATGAGGCGGCTATGCTTACCGGTTCCATCGGTATGCTTTCGTCTGCTTCCCTGGGAGAGGGCAGCTTCGGGCTGTACGAGCCTGTGCACGGATCCGCACCGGACATCGCCGGACAAGGCATAGCCAATCCGATTGCGACTATTCTGTCCGTTGCATTAATGTTCCGCTTGACTTTTGGCTACCATGACGCTGCAGCGGCGATTGAACGCGCTGTTAAGGAAGTGCTCGATGCAGGCCACCGCACCGGAGATATCGCGGTAGACAAGTCCTCAGCCATCGGCACTCAGCAGATGGGTGACCTGATCGTAGCGGCTATCCGTCAATAATTCATATCGGCCCTTCCGGAGATTGTCCGGGGGGGTTTGTTTTTTCGTACGCATGTTTCTGGAACCGGCACCGACACGGACACCGCCATAGAGTTGATATTCATTTCCAATAAATCCATACTTTCCTCATAGAAAATGGATGGCAGCTATTGTACACTGTTTAGTAATTATTTTTTTTCCTAGCCGGAGAAATCGCAGGAATTCTGTTTAGTGTTGCCGAATAGGGTTTAAACATGGATGGCAGATGAACCGATTTCATAAAAGACGGCGTTGAGGAGGGGTACAATGAGTTTCTGCTGTGGTGCAAGTATGATTGGAACCAAGGGCACATTGAAGCATGTTAGAACCCACATTCATAACGTCCCTATATTGTTTTGTCCGGTATGTCATCGGGTGGAAGTTCATCATATGGTGGAGAATGAATATGAAATATTAGCCGAATACGCTTGCTCAGACGGAGCATCGGAGGTCGACTTCATTGAATATGCGGACGTGAAAGACGGGCCGGAGCTTTTTGAAAACTGCGTTAATACGGAAAATGAAGAACCTATAGACATTGTACGTAACCAGATTGATATGGCTCTGGATCTGCTAACGGTTGCCAAACAGATTCAAGACGAGGAATGGGCCCGGCAGTTAAAGAAAAGACTGCAGGTGCTCAGCCATCGGAGAAGAAAGCTGGTTCAGAAAAATACAACCACATAACTTTATCATAAGGAAAACGTCTCTTCGGAGGCGTTTTTTTGTTTGAAGTAACCAGGCGGATATTCCTGTCCGATTCGATGCTTGTGCAGAAAAAGTCAAGCCCCGCGAAACCGACTTGCTGCACGGAGGTAAGCAGGCTGTGAGTATAGTTCCTTCGCGGATATGGTATAATCATATAATCATATTAATAGAATTATAAGTTTTGACGATGAAATAGATGTCTAATAATATAGGCCGCTTGATTTACTTACCCCCCAAAGGATGATGACAGCATCGAATCGTTATAGTGTGAGGTGGACTATTTGTTACTGGTACTGTTGAAACGGTTTTTAGGTAGGAGCCAGTCTCACCGTTCGAAGGACACCTCTCCGCCTGAACGCATGGTGGAAAGGATCCAGAAGGGCGATTTGCGGCTAAGGAATCAGTTTATTACGGATTACCAGCCGTTTGTAGCAAAAGTGACAAGCCGTTTCTGTAAAAAATATATCGATCCCTCCAAGGATGACGAATTCAGTATCGGGTTGGCGGCCTTTAACGAGGCCATTAATCAATATTCGGAAACGGCAGGCAAATCATTTCTCGGCTTCGCCGAGACCGTGATTCGCCGGAGACTGATCGATCATATACGTAAGGAACAACGTTTTTCACAGCATATTCCCTATAGCTCTTTCGAAGTGGAGGATGACGAGGACAATATCATTAATCCTGTCGAGATTCGCCAGGCGATGGACTATTACGGAATGCAGCAGGACGCCAAGGAGCGGGGGAATGAAATTGAGGAGCTGAACGGCAGCCTGGGGAAGTTTGATATTTCCTTCTCCGATCTGGTAGAGGCTTCCCCCAAGCACGTCGATTCCCGACAGAATTTACATTATATCGGGAAGCTTCTGTCTGAAGATCCCGAACTGATGGAGCAGCTGCTTCAGAAGCGCATGCTGCCGATTAAGGAGCTGTTGACCAAAGTCAGCATCTCCAGAAAAACGCTGGAGCGAAATCGCAAATACATCATTGCGATTGCACTTATTTATCATGGGCCGTATCCCCACTTGAAGCAATATTTGCTTCCTGTCAACCACACGCAGGAAAGGGGTGAAGAGAATTGAACAGAGGAATTGTTGTGGAAATCAAGCAGGGATCGGTCATCGTGATGACCCCGGAAGGCACTTTTCTGGAAGTACAGCGTAAAATTAATGATTGCCACATCGGGGAAGAAATTTGGTTTGCTTCTCCCCGTCGCCGTTTAGCCGGTTCTTCTATTGCTATGTTCTCTTCCATGGCAGCGGTTATCGCTTTTGTAATTGTTTTTGTTTCCATCTTTTCATGGGTGGGAGCTAAGGAAGTCGTTGCTTATGTCTCTATCGATATCAATCCGAGCATTGAGATAGGGATCGATAATGGACATAAAGTGCGCTCCTTGGTCGGACTGAACCAGGATGGGAAGCTCTTGATCAAAGGGGTTCAATTCTCAGGCAGACCGTTGACCGACGTTACGGAGGATCTTCTCCGTCAGGCGGAAAATCAGGTACTGAGCCGGGGAGCAGCAGATATTATCGTGGCGAGTACGGTGGTCGGAAGCAATACTAAGCTGAAGGACGATATCCTTAGCCTTGAAGTTAAAGAACTGATTACTGAACATGTCCGGAAGATGCATCCGGATCAGGCTGACCAGTATGTTGTCGCGGCTTTCTCCGCACCGGAGACGGTAAGGGAAGCAGCGGCGAATGAAGGTATTTCGACGGGCAAGTATGCCGTTTACTTGAATGCAAAGAACAACGGATACTCCATCAGTATCGACGAGATGAAACAAACATCAATTTATGTTGTGGCTCAGCAAGCAGGGGGCTTGAATGAATTAATCGGGCCCGAGCCGCTAACCAAAGAAGAAATCAAAGAGTTGTGGGAGGAAGAGAAGAACGGAAGCCTGGATAAGAAGCTCCAGCTTATCCGACAAAGCAAGGAATTCACCGATCAAGCCGATAAAGCGGTTATCGAATCCGAAGACTCCAACGGAAAGGCCGAGGACAAGGATGATGACCTGAAGCAGGATAATAAAGAGAAGGACGACGACAAGGCGCTGGATAAGGAACAGGAGCAAATTAGAAAAGAGCAGGAGCAAATCAGGAAAGAACAGGAGAAAGAAAAGAAGGAACAGGAGAAGGCAAAGGATAAGGCAAAGGATAAGGAGCAGCAGCAGCGAAAGAAGGAACAAGAGAAGTGGGAAAAGGAGCAGGAGAAAGAGAAGAAAGAGCTGGAAAAGGAGCAAAAAAAGAAGCAGGAGCAGGAAAGGAGAGATCGCGAAAAATATAATGAAGAGCTAGAGAAAGAGAAGGAGAAAGAAAAAGAACAGGAGAAACGGAATAAGGAGCAGGAAAAGCAGCGGCAGGAACAAGAGAAGGACAAAGAAAAAGAACAGGAGAAATGGAATAAGGAGCAGGAAAAGCAGCGGCAGGAACAAGAGAAGGAGAAAGAAAAGGAGCAGGAGAAACGGAATAAGGAGCAGGAAAAGCAGCAGAAGGAACAAGAGAAGAAAGAAAAGGAACAGGAGAAACGGAATAAGGAGCAGGAAAAGCAGCAGAAGGAACAAGAGAAGGAGAAAGAAAAGGAACAGGAGAAACGGAATAAGGAGCAGGAAAAGCAGCGGCAGGATCAAGAGAAGGAGAAAGAAAAGGAACAGGAGAAATGGAATAAGGAGCAGGAAAAGCAGCAGAAGGAACAAGAGAAGAAGAAAGAAAAGGAACAGGAGAAACGGAGTAAGGAGCAGGAAAAGCAGCGAAAGGATCAAGAGAAGCGAAATAAGGAGCACGAGAAATGGGAGGAAATGAATCTGGACCAGCTTCCCGCGTATAAAGTTTTTTATCACGGCTACAAGTAGAAACCGGGCCCCCGAAAGGGTCTTTTTGCCATTTTGGACAAGATCATAGAAATCGCTTTTCTTTATCCTAAGATATACTTATACATAATCTAAATGGACCTCCTGATCGCTGCACGGGTTGCCCTAAAACAAACAAAAGTGCAGCATGAATTGAAACAAACTTTGGAGACTGCTTTGGCAGCTCCTTTTTTTCTTTAAACCGTCTGCCAGGCTCGACTTATGATAAAATATGTTTATCTCATTGTTTAGTATACAAGGTATAATAATATGGCTTAAACTCTATACTCTAATAGTTAGGGGGAGAACGATGCGGTACAGCATTTTCGGCAAGACCGGGTACAAAGTATCCTCATTAGGGTTCGGGGCCATGAATTTGCCCGGGGTTCCCTACGAGCAAGCGGATAAAGCATTGAATTACGCATTGGACCAAGGAATCAATTATATAGATACGGCGGCGGCATATCGGAATAGCGAGGAGATCATAGGCCGGTCGATCGCCGGACGGCGGGATGAATACTTTCTGGCCACCAAGACGAATAAACGGGATTACGAGTCGGCCAGGCAGGAGATCGAGAACAGTCTGAACAAGCTGCGTACCGATACGATCGATTTGCTGCAAATTCATTATGTCAATTATGAGCATGAATTTGAGAAAGTTATGGCGGAGGATGGCGCCTATCGGGCCGCTTTGGAAGCGAGGGGGGCCGGCAAAATCCGGTTTATCGGAATTACCGGCCATCGGCCGGATCTATTGACCCGATGGATTGAATCCGGCAGCTTCGATCAGGTTTTGTTCCATCTAAATCTCGCCCAACCTTTTGCCCTGGAGCAATTGATTCCTGCGTTAACCCGGAAGCAGATGGGGAAGGTGGCCATGAAGCCATTGTCAGGAGGCTTCATTCAACCGGTAGAGAAAGCGATCCGCTATCCCTACAGCCAGGACGTCCATGTTACGATTTCGGGGATGGTCAGCGTGGATGAGGTTCGCGAGAACCTTAGGGCGCAAGAGCAGGAAGTAGGTACCGAGGAGCGGGAAGAGCTGGAATCCTTGGCAATGGAATTGGGCGGGCACAATTGCCGGCGCTGCAATTACTGCTCCTGTCCAATCGGCATTCCTATCCCGGATGTCATGATCTCCAGTCGAATTCGCAATCATTTTGGACTTCTTCCCAAGGGTGATGCCTTCTACCAGAAGCATAAGGATAAATTATTTTCGTGTGCCGATTATGAGCCGTGCAAAGAACAGCCGTTATGTGAACAGAAGTGTCCTTACCATCTCCCTATGCAGACAGTTATTCAGCAATCGGTATCTTATTTTTCTAATTGAGGTGACGGTATGAACGGATGGAATAGCACTGACTCCCGGCTCTTCTCGTGGACCTATGACAGTCCTGAAGCGGGGAGTCCCGACCGGAACGAGGCACTGGTTTATTTCATGAGTCAGGAAGAAGCACCCCCGCCGCTGCTGAGGCAGGAGCTGAAGGATGCCATTGTTGGGTTATCGGAAGCGAAAGTGTTTGCAGCCGGGAGGGGAGAAGCGGAAGTGCTGCCCACCCTTGGGTTCAACCCTTATCCGCAGATCATTATAGCTGGTCTGGGCCCTAATGGTGCCGATGCTCAAGCATGGCGTGAAGCAGCGGCAGCGGCTGTCCGCAAAGCGCTGGCAAGGGGGATCGGCAAACTTGCGATTATGACAGATAGCGTGGGTAAGACGGAGAGCGATCCGCTAACCCGGATTCGGGCACTGACGGAAGGCTTCGTGTTGGGAAGCTACTATAGACAAACCTACAAGAAAACAGCCCCTTCCCGTGTGCTGCTGGAGCAAGTGAAATATTATGTCACGGATAAGGCTGAAGAAGCCAAGCTGCAAGATGCGATTCAAACAGGCTGTATCTATGCATCGGCAACCAACTATGCCCGGGATTTAACGAATACGCCGGGCAATGCGTTCGTTCCGGAGACCATGGCCTCGGAAGCGAAGCGGCTTGCCGAAGCTTATGGCCTGGAATGTGCAGTTCTCAATGACAAGCAGCTTCTGGAGCAAGGGATGCTTGGCTTATATAACGTCGGCAAAGGAAGCATTCACCCGCCCCGGATGATTGTCTTAAAATACCAGGGGCTGCCGGAATGGAAGAACGTTCTGGGGCTCGTCGGCAAAGGCGTAACCTTCGATACGGGCGGCATCTCCTTGAAAAAAGCGGACGGCATGGACGAAATGATTAGCGATATGGGCGGCGGTGCTGTCCTGCTTGGAGTCATGAAGGCCATCGGGGAAATGAAGCCCCAGGTCAATGTTCTGGCGGTTATACCGTCGGCAGAGAATATGCCTTCCGACAGGGCGCTGAAGCCCGGTGATGTTATTTCTACCCTTAGCGGCAAAACCATTGAGGTTACGAATACCGACGCCGAAGGAAGGATCATCCTGGCCGATGGCGTAACCTATGCTAAACAGCTCGGCGCCGGGCGCATTATCGATGTGGCTACCCTGACAGGAGCCGTTCTCGTTAGTCTAGGGGACTTGGCGACGGGGGCGGTTTCGAATAACGATGCTTTTATGAAGGAATTGCTGCAGGCCGCGGAACGAAGCGGAGAGAGGCTGTGGCAGCTGCCTGCATACCCCGAGTATAAGGAAGCGTTGAAAAGTTCGGTCGCCGATATCAAAAATTCTACGGTCAACCGTTGGGCAGGGGCGATCACCGGGGGATTGTTCATAGGCGAATTTGCCGAGGACACGCCGTGGATTCATCTGGACACGGGAGGCACGGCCTATTTACTGAAGGAACGGGGAGTCGATCCCGAGGGAGGCACTGGTGCAATGGTCCGTACCCTGCTTCATTACATCGTTCATTAAGAAGCCGGACTACCGTCCAATTATGGAAAGCACTCATAGTTGAGCCAAGGCTCGTGAGTGCTTTTTTTGTTGTTATAGAGAGTTGACTGGAAGCCCCAGGACTTTTAAAAGTCTTATTTTTAAAAAAGAGTTCATTCTAATGCTAAAGTACTATATAATAGGAGATAAAATATGACAAAATTCAACTAATATTTATGAAATTTTCCAACCTAATGGCCGCTGTCCATTAGCCTCGTCCAGGGGCAGGGTCTGTAGGATAACGGGTAGTCATCCCTTAGGCAAAGGTCGGAAAAATACGAGGATGATCGATGTGGGAAATAAACAATCCTTGACTCGCCGTATCGAGGTGAGCGGCTCCTTTATCAGTATTGGTTTCTGGCTTATCCTTGCCGTCCTTTTCTATACCACACCTTTAATCTCGGCCTTAGGATTAGATGCAAACCGGATTGCTCCTGTTTTTGTCTATGGGGCAAGCACCCTAATTTTCCTTCATGCTGCGTCGTTAATTGTGCCAAGGTCGGCAAATATTCACCCGTTGTTGTCGAAATTTGCGGTATTTTGGGGATATGTTCAAATCCTGTGGCTCATTCTGGCCACCGGAGGGAGCAACAGTCCTCTATTATCGCTTATTTATTGTATAGTTATCCATTCATCAATTTATTGGGGAAGGCGGATAACTTATATTCTTGCAGGAAGCCTTGCAATCGTGTATGCGCTTCAGTTAGCAGCGAGCGTCCCGGAACCGGCTGCCATTGTTAATTTCGTCACCCATTTCCTGGTGCTGATGGGACTGGCATGGCTGAGCGGCCTAATATCCGTACGTGGAGATCGACAGCAGTCAGATCAGCACAATAACGAATCTGGTGTGAAGCTATTCCAGTGTGAGTACATCGATAGCTCGCCTGTACCGGTTGTATTGCATTCTCAAGGAGAAATTCTATATGTGAATCCAGCGGCAGCGGAATTGCTCGGGGCTTCCGCTCCGGCGGAGCTGTCCGGCCGATCCATCTTTGAGCTTATTCCGGAGGGAGAGGGCGAGAAGCTGAGAAGGAAGCTGGAGCGTGCCGGTCATTCGTCCATGCAAACCAGCATAGATGAGTTACAGGCGGTTCGGCTGGATGGCCGGACGATTCAACTGGAGGTTCTGTCGAAATATGTACATCATCACACGGGGCAGACTCTCATCCAAAGTGTTCTGAGGGATACTACCGAGCAGAAGAGGAAGGAAGAACTGATTCGCCGTTCGGAGAAGCTCTCCGTGGTAGGGCAATTGGCCGCCGGAGTAGCCCATGAAATCCGGAATCCCCTCACGTCATTGATGGGGTTTACCCAGCTTCTCAAGTCGAAGAATGAGGATAATCATAAATTTTTCGATATCATGCTGTCAGAACTACATAGAATCAACAGTATCGTGAACGAATTCATGGTTCTATCCAAACCGCAGAATGTCAATTTTCGTATGACATCGGTGACTTCGATTTTAAAGAGTGTCATTTCACTGATCAATACCCAGGCTATTATGAGCAATGTCCGGATCACTACCGGATTTGAGCCGGATTTGCCTCTGTTATGGTGCGACGAGAATCAGCTTAAGCAGTTGTTCATTAACCTGCTGAAAAATTCGCTGGAAGCGATGCCGGATGGAGGAACGGTCCGAATTACGGCTGAGCATGGACTACCGGATAAATTAATCATCAAGGTTATAGATCAGGGGATCGGGATTCCCCAGCAATTCATGACCAGAATCGGAGAACCTTTCTTTACAACTAAAGATTATGGCACCGGACTGGGCTTGATGACATGCTGGCGCATTGTAGAAGCCCATTGCGGGCAATTGAACATCAAGAGCAAGGTGAATGCCGGGACTACGGTGGAAGTATCTCTCCCCCTTACTTCGAATGCCGGCTCATAATCTTATGAACGAACGCCATCCTTCCGAGCTAGACGAATTCTTTGCTTGGAAGGATTTTTTATCATTCGACAGATTTCCTTCTTTTCTAATCCATCACGTCTTATACTTAATAAAGTGATCGACATCATCCGAAATTTCTGGAATTCCCCGAGAGCTTTCGACAATCTTTTCAAGACCTCCTCAAGAATCGGTTTATGCAAATATTTGTAATGGTTCCGTAACTACTTTCGACTCTATTCGCCTTACTATAAAACTATTGAACTTGCAATTAGCCGGATGGAGAGAACTGAAATTATGAAAGCTTATTTGAAGTATACCAGCGCTGCGCTCATAGGCGGAGTAGTTGCGGCTGGAATGATGATGTTCTGGCATCCCGGGGATGTCTCACCGGATCCTGTTCATCCTGTCGAAATCGCTCGAGCTTTGCCGGAGGAGGAGAAGGATCAGGAGCAGCGGGTCCTGTTGGCCTTCATGGAGAAGGATGTGACAGGAGACGGGCTTGCCGATCTAATCTCTTTGATAGGAGCTAAGAGGGACCCGGAAGATTCATCTGTATACGATGTACAGGTCGTGGTTCAGGACTTGCAGGAGAACCGTTATGTCCAGGTACCGATAGAAGCAGATTATCCGGCCTACAATCCACGAATGGATCTTATTGATTTGGACAGGGATGGAATTCCGGATTTATTCGTGACGATAGACGGTAATCCTCAAGGGGAAATCCAATCCTATAGTTTGCTCACATTCAAGGAAGGCCAGGCAGCCAAGCTGGTGCAATCGGATCAGTTAAATGCGGGTGTCGATTACCGCGTTCTCTTCCAGGATGGATTTAAGGCGGAGCTGACGAGACTTCCTGCCGGAGAGACGGTCGTTATCGATATCGAGTCCCGCAAAGACGAGCACATTAAACGGGAAATCTACGATGAGAACGGTAAATTGCTCCAACCGTTAGAAGGCAAGGTTCAGCGCTACTCCTCGTTGATTCCAGTTCAGAAGGCGGATGGGACCTATTATTTGGAAGGCCGTCAATATGTGTACGGCTTTGCAGCGAGCGACCGGTTGGCGGCCATTACGTCCCGTTGGGCGGTTCAGAACGGGCTGTTTCGGCTGACAGAGCTGGACGTGAAGCCGTATGACTGGGATAATGAGCCGTCGCCCCTATACGCGATAAACGATAAATTCGAGGAACCGATTCTCGAGCAGGCCGATAGCGGGCCATATTTCATTCTGGATTCCAAGTATGCGGATGTTAACGGGGACGGCAGCCGGGATCACATTGTTCTTCTGGGCAACAAGATCGATGCCGCACAAGAGCTCTATTCATCAATTAAGGTAGCGATAAAATCAAGTTCCACCGGGGAATGGAGCACCAGCTCCGTGGGAGAGATCGATAGCGCCTATAACCCAAAGATATGGATAGGGAGATTTACTGAAGAGAGCATTAAAGATATTTTCGTCACCCTTCCCCATTCCCGGTATCCGGGCAAGCTGGGTGGCGGCGCTTATAGCTTGCTAACATTCACTGGCGGCGAGCTTCACCCTATTGTGGATCAGAAGCAGTTAAATGAAGGATTGCAGTTAGATGTTATATTCAAGAACGGTTATAAAGCCGAAATAACGAGCAGGGAAACCTCCAGGAAGGAGACAGTGGATGTATATCCTTCCAAAGAACGATACGTCCGTGCGCTTGTCTATGATCCGCAAGGAAAGCTGATGCAGCCTGCGGAAGGGACAGTCGGAGGATTTGTCTCCCTGGTGCCTGTCGATACAAACGGCGACGGAATCTATGATTTGAAAGGGACACAGATCGTCTCGGGTGCCATTCATACCGAGGATCTGGCGGCTGTTGAGTCCGTATGGTCCGTGCGCAAGGGCCGATTGGAGCTTGTGGAGGAGGCATTTACGGAGCGGAAATAATTGGAGGAACTCTAGAATACCCTTGGAAGTTACATAAAATATGAATGGATATTGGGAGTAGGGGAAACATGAAAAGAAGAAAAAGAAGAATTAATTGGCGGCGGTTTAGTTTAGTATTGTTGTTTATTCTCGTTATTTCTATAGGGTATAATAGAGTGGAAGCATTGATTGCCGGCGGGGGAAGCAAGGCGGTGACCGGAAGCCCGGCTGTGAATGGGAAAGAGCTTGACGGGAGTGGTTTGACAGGCGAGACACCTTCTCCGGCACCGGAGGCGGCAACGTCCTCCCCACCGAAGGCTACCCCGACTCCGACAACGGATACCGGGAAGGCGGTACCCCCCTCACCTTCCATTTCACCATCGCAGACGCCGAATGCGGATCCTTCGCCTTCAGCCCAGCCTGACCGGCAGGAAGAACAGACGTCTCCGCCGCCTCAGGGAACGGGTGCTGACGAAGCCGGGGAAGAGAAGAGAATTGCCCTCACCTTCGATGACGGTCCGGATTTGAAATGGACTCCCCAAATATTGGAGATATTAAAGGAACGCAACATCAAGGCAACCTTCTTTCTCGTAGGGAAGCAAGCGGAAGCTTATCCCGAAATGGTCCAGCAAATCATCGATGAAGGTCATCTTGTAGGGAACCATACATGGGGGCACGAGAAGCTCACGGAATTGAACACTAAGGAAGTCGGTCATGCCATCGACCGGTTGAGTGATTTGCTATTTCAGATCACCGGACAGAAGATCAGTCTGTTCAGGGCGCCTTATGGTGCCATGTCCGATAAGGTTCAATCCGTCCTGGACGATAAGGGATACCAATTGGTAGGATGGACCGTCGATCCTCGGGATTGGGCAGGCACCTCACCGGACGAAATGATGAACATCGTCAAGAAGCAGGCGAAGCCCGGCGGCATTGTGTTGATGCACAGCTTTGGAGGAAAGAACAGCGATTTAAGCAATACGGTGGAATTTCTTCCTCAATTGATAGATTATCTGCAGGAGGAAGGTTACACAATCGTAACCGTTCCTGAATTGTCTCCATGAGAGATTGTTATCGGACCTGGCCGCTTTTCCAATGGGAGGCGGCCGGGTGTTTTGATTTACCGGACCTGGTTTGGAGCTGCAGACTTAGGATAGATAGACATCCATGCTCTTCATGTCCGGATAAATCGTAAGGAGGTTGATTATGTCCAACAAATGGATAACCGGTGCCGCCATTCTCTGCTGTTTGGGGTTGGTCTCCGGATGCAGCTTTGCTGTACCGCCGGTTGATTTATTGAAAGCCCCGTCGGTCACGGCTGATTTGCAGGAGATGAGGCTGGCTGTGATCGAGCACCTCCCTTCAGGGGCGAAGCTTACTCTGCCGGCCCACTCGCCGGCAGGCACGGCGGCAATCAATGAAATAGATCTGAATGGGGACGGACAGAATGAAGCGGTCGCATTTTATAAAAAGGAAATGAACCAATTCGAGCTCGGGGCTATTATCCTGAGCAGAAAGAATGGCAAATGGGAGAAGATGGCGGAAATTCAGGAGCTGGGAAGCACCGTTCATTATCTTGATTTTCAGGACGTAACAGGTAACGGGGTCAAAGATATGCTTGTCGGCTGGAGCGGCGGGGAGGAAGTCAAGAAGGAATTAACGGCCTACTCCTTCGAAGGAACGTCAGCCAGAGAAATCGGTAGGCATTCCTACACCGAGCTGGCTGTTGGCGATTTGGATAACGATGGTGTATCGGAAATTGTGCTGTTCCAGTTTGACCGTACAGAGCATGTGTCCAAAGCAGAGTTATATCGATTTATTGAAGGAAAGCTCAGGCCGTCGGATAGGCTGGCATTGGACGGAACCATCAACGGATACTCGCAGATTCTGCTGGGGAATGCTACGGAATCGCGTAAAGGAATATTTATTGATGCAGGAGTGGGCGCACACTCCTCCCAGACAACGCTGTTGGTGGTCGAGGACGGCCGTCTTCGCAACGTCTTTGCCGGGAGGGGCAGAGCCCCTGAAGCGATTTTCAACCCTTACACCGTCACAAGCGAAGATATTAACAATGACGGGATCATCGAAATCGACTTAATGAAGCAGCCCGTGGGAACGGAAGAAATGCCGCTGGTCTCCATCCCCTGGATTCATTCCTGGCATCAATGGGATGGGCAGGAAAGCCTTAAATGGGTACGAGACAGCTATTTTGATTTCTCTGCGGGATTTCGCCTCGATTTTCCAGAAAGTTGGCATGATCTGGTGACGATTAGAAAAGCCGAGGAAGCCTCTCCGGGCTCGATTGTTATTGAATATATCGGAGCGGGAGAACATCGTAAGCAAGAGCTGCTGACCCTCACTTACTTCCCGCGCAATCAGAAGCAGGAGAAGGAGAAGGAATGGAAGGAGAAGCAGGCGATTATTGTTCCGTTGGGAGAAAGGAATGATAAATCCTTCATTGCCGTTCTGCCCGAAGGCAATCCCAACCTTCCGGATAAATATGCCCGAGAGTACGAAAGATTGCGAATTGATGCACAGCAGGCACGGGAACTGTTTCACTTCGTTCACTTATAACGGCAAGGTGCCTTTATAGACGCGATTTCACAATGATTGAAATAATTGTTAGATACGGAATGTGAACGGCCCAATATTCGTTATACGAAAGGGAGCGGTCAAGCTGCGATTTTGACAAAAGGGTCTAATAGACAGAAAGGATGATGGAGATGAAGGTGCTCATTCTGGAAGACGAAGAGGCTATCCGCGGATTTGTACGGATTAATTTAGGCCGAAACGGCATTGAAGTGATTGAGGCGGAAACCGGCGAGGAAGCCCTCGAAAAATTGGAGCAGGAAGCAGTGGACATTGCCATTCTCGACGTCATGCTGCCGACCATTAGTGGATTTGAGGTATGCGAGCGAATCCGAAAGCTCTACCCGGACATGGGAATTATTATGTTAACGGCTAAAACTCAAGATACGGATAAGGTGACCGGGCTGCAGCTCGGGGCGGATGATTATGTCGTCAAACCGTTCAGTCCAACCGAGCTGGTGGCTAGGGTCCAGGCTCTGCAGCGCAGGCTGAACTCTTCCCATCCTGCGAAGAATGAACTGGAATCCGGTCCTTTCTCTATTTCCCTAGACGAACGCAAGCTATACAAGAATAGAGAGGAAATTGATGTAACGCCTACGGAATTTGCCATCATGAAGCTTTTTATGGAAAATGCCAATAAAAGTGTCAGCCGGGACGAGATTCTGGACACCGTCTGGGGCAAGCACTATATAGGCGATTTAAAGATTGTGGATGTTAATATCCGCAGAATCCGGCAAAAAATCGAAGCTGATCCGTCCCGTCCCAAATATATTGAAACGGTCTGGGGATACGGATATTTATGGAAGGGACATCCGAATTGAAAACGATCAGAGGCAGAATGATGTTAGGTTACGGCATAGTCATCCTCGGAGTGGTTCTTATTCTGGGAGTGCTGTTTGTCGGAACCGTCAGACAATATTACTACGGAAGCGCGACCCAGGCGCTCAGTGAAAGAGCGGCTGTATCCGCCAGATTTTACGGTCAATATTTGGATGAATATTCCCTGGGGGACCAATCCAGATACATCTTCGAGAATGAAATTACCGAAGATTTCACCCGAGTGGAAGTGATCGATTTATACGGAAATCTGGTCATCGATTCCTATGGCCTACCGCCTGGGAAAAAAACGCCCACCCCCGATATTCAAGCCGCTCTGAAAGGTTCTGCGGAAACCTGGATGGGCATCGATCCCGATACGAAGGAACGAATCCTGGCCTTATCCCAGCCGTTGATGCAGGATTCCCGCATGATCGGCATTCTTCGCTATACGACATCCATCAAGAGAGTCGATGAGGTGCTGAACAAGATAACGGGCGCGGCAATCGGGGTCGGTCTGGCGGTTGTCTGCTTGTCTCTTCTCGTCAGTTGGTTAATGGCCCGGCGAATCGTCAGCCCGATAGGAGAACTGACGACGGTAGCCAAATATATGGCCGGAGGGGATTTCTCCCGCAAGGCGGAGAAGCGGTATGATGACGAAGTCGGCCATCTGGCCGATACCCTGAACTATATGGCGGAAGAGATCGTTCGCAACGAGAAGCTGAAGAACGAATTTATATCCTCGGTATCTCACGAGCTGCGCACGCCGCTGACATCCATCAAAGGATGGAGCGAGACGCTGCTATCCGGCGGCCTGGAGGAGAAAGAGGAAACGAAATTGGGGCTGGGAGTCATTACGAAAGAAACGGATCGGCTCATCGGACTGGTGGAGGATCTGCTGGATTTCTCCAAGCTTCAGTCGGGAGGCATGGGTATCCGTTGTGGGCTTGTCGATATCAACCGGCTGGTGGAGGAAATCGGGGAGCAGTTTATCGCAAGCGGAAACCGCCACAAGCTGAATATTGAGGTGGAGCTGGGGGAAGGGCCGCTTGAACTGACAGCGGATCGCAATCGGCTCAAACAGGTCATGGTTAATTTGTTGGATAATGCCATCAAATTCACTCCGGAAGGCGGGACCATCCGGCTGACGACGGCCCGGGAGGAAGAGGAGGTTCGTATCCAGGTAGAGGATACCGGGGAAGGCATTCAGGCGGAAAATATTAAGCGGGTCACGGAAAAGTTTTTTAAAGGCACGACCCGCTATCCGGGAAGCGGCCTCGGACTGTCCATCTGTAAGGAGATTGTGCAGCTTCATAAGGGGAGAATGGGGATCAGCAGCGTATTCGGCCAAGGGACGATCGTTACGATCTGGCTGCCCCTCCATTAATCAATCGGCCGGAACAGGCGCGAAGCGTGGAGATCGCCGCGCCCTGTTCCGGCCTTGTTGTCATACGGAGCCAGCCTTGCCAACGGGTGGACCCGTCAATTACTTCGTCGGGGGATGGTCTTCCAACAGCTCCGCCACCACTTCGCGAATAAAAGGGTTTAATCCGTCGGCCATCAGGAGAAAGCCAAGGTCGGTAGGATGAATCCCGTCTACCGTGCATTCGTGATAACGGTCACCTAACAGGGAGGACCCGTCATAGAAATGAATGCGGCGATCCCCATTTTCTCTAAGCTGCTCGACGGTTTGCCTCTGGAATTCAAGGTTGGCGAGACGATTGGCGTTAAGCCTGGAGTCGAAGCGATCCATCGAATATTGGATTCTCGACACAACGATAATAGGCACCTCCGGATGCTTTTCGCGTAAAATACGGATAAACTCGGGCAATGTCTCACGAAGCTTCTCCGGACTGACTGAATTGGCCTCGTAATCGAGGATATAGCACCCCGGATTCTCTATTTCGCCAATAATGCGAGCCAATTCCGGTTCGCCGCGTCCGTTCCCGGAGAAACCGAGGTTGACGAATTCCAAAGGGATGGAACGGCTTAATATATTGGGATAGGCCATGCCGGGACGAGAGGCACACCCGCCTTGGGTAATCGATGTCCCGTACAGGATGACTTTCTTGCTGCTTGCATAAGGCGAAGGGGCCTGGACAAGGGCATCCGCCTCCAGGCCGAGCTCCACTTCCTCGACTCCCTGGTATAGCGGGAAATACAGGGTGACTGCGCGCATTTGCTTGCTTTCCAAAGCAAACAGATCCACCTCGTACTCGGTTCGGGTATGATCGTACTTGGATGTGCTATAGAAGGTGAGCTCACCGTTCATCCCCAAATAACAATCGAATCCGCATTGGCCGGTGGAGGGCATATGGGGCATATTGGCCGGACCCGACAGACGGACTCTGATCGAAAGCTTGCGTGAGTCGGTCATGAAGGCGATTTGTCCCCCGGCAGTGCAGTTGGCGAGAGAATCCACCGTAGGTGGAATCGGCCATGGAGAAGCTACGGGCAGTCTCCGGTATTTGCCGTCCTGCCGGAGCCAGGGGAAGCCGGAAATGCGGAAGGGCGAATGAAGCGGGGACAGCCATGCCAGTCCGGATTGTGCTTCGGTATGAGGCTTCATCAAACGATCCAGTTGCGAAACTTCCATGGGCTTGGATTGGGTCACTTTATAGGTTCCTCCTTTAAAGCAGGGATAATTTGTATCCGTCGAAGGGGGGGCAGAGTCCTTCGCTGCTATGTATTAGAAATTTTATCCTTATACCTCAGTTTGTCGGGTAGTGCTATTGGTTGTCAATCCCGATTATTTCGTTTCCCGCAAATATTGTAAGGAAAACGAAATATTATGAAGGGGATCATAATCGTTAACCATACCCCGGTAAACCGGATCATAAGCTGTAGTAGGAGCATATATAGGGCAGCAAGAGTAATGGTCACTTGCACCCATAGTTACCGTATCGCCGGAGATAAAGAGCTGGAATGAATAAGAACGGGGGAAGACGAAGATGAAAGGGTTCTTGAACAAATTTAAGGAAGGCGCTGCTGAAGCGGCGAAGATGGCGCAGCAAACGCTCGAAATCACTCGGATGAAGGCGCAAATTTCCACAAAGGAACGGGAAGTGGAGAAATATTTTGAAGCGATTGGAGAGGAAGTCTTCAACGCCTATACCGTCAAGGATTTATCCCAGGCGGAGCCTTTCATTGAGGAGGCGGGCAAACAAATCATCCGGATTCGCCAGGAAATCCGGGAGCTGGAGCTGAAAATCAAGGAGGTCAAGCAGATCAAGGAGTGCGCATGCGGGCGCAACGTTCCGTTAGAGGCCAATTACTGTCCGTCCTGCGGATACCGATTTGAGGAGCGGGAGCCGCCCAAGCTTATCTGTTCTTCCTGCGGCACGAGGAATGAAGCGGTTTCGAAGTATTGCTACCATTGCGGTCAAAGTATGGAGCTCAGGCAGCTTCCGGAAAAGGACGATTGGGAAGAGAGAGACACGGAAGGCCCGCTGTAATCAACGCGGACAGAAAAGCATCCCCCGATGCAGGATCGCCCGGGGGATGAGGGGAACAAGATTAATAGTATTGGATCGGGGTGTCTCGCAGAGTCGCCCTTTTCTCCAGATAGCGGTAGAAGCTGGTCGCCGCCTGCGCGCGGCTTACCTTCTGTTCGGGTTGGAATCGGCCGTCCTCCGATGTCGTAAGGATGCCCAGACCGAGCACAAGCGCGACCTGCCCCTTAAGCTGGATCTGGTCGGCATCTGCTGCGGATAACCGGAACATATCCGGATGCTCCGCCAGCTTGCTGTACCCAAGGGCCCGGACCAGAAGAGCCGCCAATTCTTCCCGGTTCATATGGCTGTCGGGCTGGAACGAGGACTGGCTCCGGTCGATCAGGTTCGCGTCAACTGCCGCTTCGACATAGGAGAAGTATGGGGAAGAGCTGCCGACATCGGCAAACGTCGCTTTGCGGCTCTGGTCGAAATAAGGGACGAAGCCGCCGCCATTGCGGGCGATGACGAGCATCTTGATCATCTCTCCGCGTGTAATCTGCTTGTCGGGATAAACCTTGCCGTCCACGACATCGATGGCGTTGTAGTCCATCATCAACTGCAATTCCTTGCGTGCCCAATGATTTTCCAGATCCGACGCCTGCTGCTTCTCCGGATTGGCCGGCGATCCGTCCTCCCGGCTGCGCCATTGCCCGGTGGAAGCGTCCAGGAACAAGCCGTCCAACGGATGCTTGGGCACCAGACGGTAAACCGGCTTGGCGGATTTCACTTCCTCCTCAGACGTAGAGGACTTAGTCCATATGATGGGAACCGGGTAGCCCGGGTTCATCGGAATGACGTATTGCAGCTGCAGGTCATAATGGGACAGCAGTAGGGACAAGGCTTCTTTGTCATCCATCAGCTCAGGCACGTTCTCCGGATGCGGAGAAGTATACAGGTTGGTCCAAACGCCGCTTACTTCTCCCGTTGCGCTGTCAATTTGTACGCTAATTCCTTCCGATTCGGTTGGTATACCGTTAATGAGCTGCTTGAAAGGGACAATGACCGATTCGGCCATTCTTATTTTTTCCGCCGGGAAGTCGTTAAACGCCTGCTCGTCGACCGCCAACTGATTGCTGTAGTGAGGATACAGGCTTTGAACGAATTCGATGGCAGTTTTCTTGGCGGTTTCCGCATTTAACTGGCTCTCCTGCTGTTCAGACTCTTTGTCCAGCACAATCGGCCGCCCTTTGTTGAAGGAGAGGATCTCCCCCGTCGAGCTGTTGACCGAGGCGTAAATCCAATATTCGTCCTTGCCGCCTTCTTGAGGGGCCTTCCAGTTCAAGTTCCAGGTGGCCACTCCTGAATCCACATTTTCGTTATAGTATGCATCCGTCAGTTCGGCATTCTCCGGCAGCGAGAGCAGCTTCCTCACCTGTTCCTCGGCCTGCTTTTCCGTTAACTGCAGATTGGAAGGCGGCATCGGAGCGAGCGGTTTATCGGTTAGCGGAGAGTAGCTGACCGAAGCGGAAGCCGGTTTGCCCGCTTCATTGATGAATTTTCCGGAATTGGCGTCCAGCAGCACATTTCTTAAAGAATAGGTTAGCGCGGGCTCCCACTTTTTCCCCCTGCTATTTCCGTTCATAAGATAGTTCAAATGGGGCTTGGCTTGTTCTTTAATGATTTGCAGAGCCTGCTCCTGGCTAAGGGCGGAAGCGGCCTCCTCGAATGATAGCTGCTCCTCCCAGTAATACTCGTATTGAGTCATATTCCCGTTCGAATCGATAGTAAACTGGATGTAGTTCCCGGGGAAGGGAATCCCGTTCACCAGCCGGTCATATTTGATCGAATAAGATACATTGCCGTCCAGCGGCGGCTTCACCCATTTTTCCATATCTTCGTTGTAGCGAACGGCGTCTTTCAGCTCCGGATTATACCGTTCCAGCAATTGTCCGGCAATGGTCTTGGCCTCCTGCAGTTCTACCTTGGGAGGGAAGGAAGGGCGGTTTTCCGGATCATTGACATATTTGCTTATGTGGCTGATCTTTCCGGTTTCCGCGTTGACGGTCACTTGAATATTTCCGTAGTAGCGATCCTGCTCCTCTTTGACAAAGCTCAGGCTCCAGGCGCCGGTTTTGCCGGTCGCTCCCCAGGTATTGAAGCTGATGTTCTGAAGGGAGTAATCTGCCGGCACATCTGCAGAGGCTTTGGCCAGCTCGATGGCCCGTTCTTTACTGATCTTGGCCCGTGCGGCCGCTTCCTCATTGGCTTTATCCGATGCTACGTTATCTGCAGGCAATGCAGGGGACGGAAGAACCGTTACGGCTTTAGATGAGGTGTGAGAAGCAGAGACCGGCTGATCCGCATAAGCCGAAGGAAGTAATGAAAACATCATGGCTGTTGTCATACCAAATGCAAGCAGAGTTTTCGGTGCTTTCATGAAGCAAGCCTCCTCGTATTTGTACTAATCTTTACCAATATTACGGACGCAATAGATTATAAAAAGGTTGCACGCGTTCTTGAAATAACGGACAGCTATCCATTGGCGACAGCTAGGCATGAAGGCTTGTTTCAGTGAAGCTTCCTTAACCCGGCAAGCGATCCCGGGGGCCTTATGGCATCGGTCAAGTAAAGGAAAGAACGGTTATAACTATTCTTTCGCTTGTACCTGAACCAAGGAAATAGTAAATTAATGGTGCCGGCAAATTCCGAGGAAAGGAGTGTGATCGGATTGATTACAATAGCTGAGGTGGTCTCCGTTTAATACGGAGATTCGATCGGCGGGGGTCCTCGCGGGCCCCCACCCTTTAGATCCCCACAAGTGACGCATAGCCTCCGAAGCGTATTCCATCCGCACTCTAACGGAGTCAGCGTCTAAACCTTCCTTAACGCGGTCGATCTTCGTGACTTTGCTTCGGTTAAGGTTTATACAGTACATTGCGGGGAACCCAGAACTTATAATTTCTATATTATGAGAAAAACTCCTATCGGAGTATTTCATAGATGAACGACCGCGTTTAGAGGTTGTTTTTATCGCCAAATAGAATTTGAAGTTATTCAGGACGCAATAACTTATAAATTCTATTGTGGTAAAAAAAGAAATTAAGCTCTTGATCGGCTTCCAAATACAATTTATAATGGAAATATGTAGTTTAAATTCTGGTGAAAGGAGAAGATAGCAATGATTCAAAAAATTCGTTTTATCCAAGGGGTTCTAACTGAATAGCTTTGCATTATCTGTAACCGTCACCTGAATGATATAGGCATCACCGACAGGCACGATTGGGTTATCGTGTTTTTTTTGTTCTTTTTTTTCCTTATCGAACGCTGGGCATATACATAATATAGAAAAGGAGGTGTCAAGATGAAAGCAGCTAACCTTATTTTTAATAACCGTTGCAACGGCAGGACAATAAATGAGGAGGTTTTCATCTGTGAGCTACAAAAATGGAAAGGATGTTCTTCCCCCTAGCCTTTTGAAGCAGCTGCAGGAGTATATTCAAGGAGAAATCATTTACATCCCCAAGAGAGAGAAGAAACGTGCGGGCTGGGGTGAAAATAACGGGGCTCGATTGCTTCTGGAACGGAGAAATAAAGAAATTTACCGTCAATATAAGAACGGGTCCAAGATGGTGGAATTGATACAGACCTTTCATCTGTCGGAAGACAGCATCCGTAAAATAATCGGCAAGAACAAGGAGCGCGCTTCGAACGCGACGAGATAGATCAGGCGGCCAAGTGTCCGATGGACATTTGGCCGCCTTTTTGGCGATAAGATGGATGTTCACAGATAATTATTTCGCCGTTTTCCACCGGGTGAACCACTTTTCCAGGAGGACGATGCAGCCGAACAAAATCATGCTGAACGCCACGATGACGATGATGCCGATAAATACCCGATCCGCGCGGAAAGCGGAGTTCGCGGTCCTCATATAGGTTCCGATGCCCTCGCTGGCGCTCAGCCATTCGGCGATGAAGGCGGCCATCACACTGTAAGTGGCCGATATTTTCAAGCCGGAGAACAGGCTGGGAATTGCATGAGGAAGCTCCAGCTTCCAGAAGGTCTGTCTCTTGGAGGCGCCGGACATTGCCATAAATTTAAGCATGTTGGCGTCGGTCAGTCTCAGTCCGTTCAAGGTCGAGATAGTGACCGGAAAGAAGCAGACGATAATAATAATGATTATTCTCGGGAAGAGGCCGAGGCCGAACCAGATAAGCAGTAAAGGAGCCAGGGCAATAATGGGAATATTCTGGGTCAGGATCAGAAACGGATACAGTGCTCTTTTGATCCATGGAAACTGATGCAGGAAGATAGCCGTGATCAAGCCGATTCCGATCCCGGAGGCGAAGCCGATCAGGGTGAGCTGAATGGTGGTGGTGGTATGCATCCACACCCTTGGCCATTGGGTAATTCCTTCCTGAACGATTTGAATCGGACCGGGCAGAATCCATTTCTGGACATCGAACCACATAGTGGATAACTGCCAGACGATTAGAAAGAGGAGGGCTGCCCCAACAGGAGGCAGCCAGGTTTTCCATCGGGAGCCGCCGCTCATTATTCGTACCTCTCCGTCATCTGTGCCATTGAAATTCCCTTGGGATCATAATGGATTTTGATAACTGAGGAGATTCCGCCTCCGCCCAATTTCGCAAGCTCCACGTTCACTTGCTTGACAATTTCGAGCAGCTGCTCCAATTCTCCTTCCATCATCGTATCCATCGGCCCGACCACATATTTGACGCCAGACTTCCGTATAATGTCTACCGCCAAGTCAATATATGGAACAGCGTCCTCCGTTCTCGGGATCGTTTCAAAGCTAACGAGCGCATTCGCCATCATTCGGCTCTCCCTTCTTGCAGTTATTGTGCGGGCTCAGGCAGAAAATCGTTCGTAAAGGCAGCATCGGCATCGAATTCCTGCTCGATTAATCCGTGTTCTCTCATCCAATCCGCATAGTTGACCCATACCGATTTTTTCTGAATGCCCCATTGCGGTGCATCATCCTGATAACGCGGGCTGATCCATTTCTGACTGGCCATGACCAGCTCTTCATCCAGCTCCGGCGCTGCTTTCAGCAGTATTTTCGCAGCTTCCTCCGGCTTGTCCATTGCATATTGGAAGCCTTTGGCCGTTGCGGCGAGGAAAGCCTTGACCAGCTCCGGCTGTTCCTTAATGGTCTCCTCGTTAGTGATTAACAGCGGAGTATAGTAGTCCAATTTCTCGGAGTAATCCGTAAGAGGGATGAGATTGAGCGGAACCCCGCGCAGCTCGGCCTCGATTCCGGTCCAGCCGTAGAAGATCCAGGAGAAGTCGACATCCCGCTGAACAGCGGTGAAGAAATCGGCTTCGCCCAGGTTGACAATTTTCACCGTGTTGACATCGGCACCCCCATCGGCCTGCATCAAGGACTGCAGCACTCCCTCCTCCGCCGGAGAGCCGAAGCCGCCATATACTTTGCCTTCGAAATCTTTCGGGCTCTTAATATTTTTGTCCACGGGCGATGCGAAGACGGAGGTATTATGCTGCATCAATGTGGCGATGGAGACCACCGGAACTCCCTGAATGCGGGCTTCCGTTACGTTCTCCTGGATGCTTACACCGAAGGCGGCTTCGCCGGAGCCGACAATAGCCGTCGATCCGTTGACCCCCGGGGGAACGATATTGACGCGCAGACCGGCCTCTTCGTAGTATCCTAAGTCTTGCGCCACATATAAGCCGGTATGATTGGTATTCGGAAACCAGTTGAGAACAAGAGTGACATCCGTCAGTTTATCGCTTGGAGCACTGTCCGGCGCCGGCTCGGTTTTATTGCCACAGGCGGTTAGCATTAGAAGAGCGGTCAAGGCGACGAACATTAGTTTTTTCCAGGTTAATGATTTCATAGTTAACGTTAAGGGGACTCGTGTACTCCATCATGAGAAGATATGGATGAATCCGATAATCCTTTGCCGGGATAGTCCTACAGCATAGGCGGAAATCCGGACCAGTAGAGCATATTCGTCTCCGGATAAAAAATTGCCGCCGGATCACGAACCGGCTTTCGCACGGTGATCGGTTTCGTTCCGAGCGTCTGACCAGCCGATATTCAGCATGGCTTAAGCGAGTTCATTCTTCCCTTGAATGGCGATGATTCCCTTACTTCCTCCCTTGTTATGTTCATGTTGGAAAAATGCATAAAAAAACGCCCCTGATCTAAGGGCGCAAAATAGCATATAGGCGGCACATGGATGGACCATATGCAGTATTCCCTACGCTGGCATTACCCAGATCAGGTTAAAGGGTCAGTATCTTGCGGGATACAATCTCAGCCGGCCTAGTCCAGCTCCCCGGTTATGAAGTTGTAAAACAACAGGATGCAACGGCCATTGCGACTATATTATAGCGTGAATAGGGAAATGTGTCCACTGAGAGGTCATCCGGAGTTGGGACCGTTACCGAAATCGGCCAAGGGCCCTGCACAATTGAGGTTGAATAAGGCAAGTGGAAAAACGGATCGGCAGGCTGCGGCGGAACTTGCTATTTGCTGGCCTCGGAGAAATTTAAATGCGAGTTCATCACAAATGGGTGCTTCATGGTAGTTAGGCAAATCGTGAAGAACCTAAAAAGACTCCGTCTATTTTCTCATTAAAATAAACGGAGCCTTATCTTTGAATTTCCATATTCACTTTACTTCCATTAACCTCCTGCGATTCACATGCCCAGCATGTCCAATCCTTTCTTCTTAGTTAACCCTTTCATTTACATGCTATGCATGCTTGGCAGAAAGAGCTGATATGAGTTCCCACATGCCCACAGATTACGGAAAAAGCTGTCACGGGACTTCTTCCTTCATGCAACCTGATTACAGCATGCTTCGCTAACGCTGCTCCATTGGACTATCCCCTTTCCCGCTAAGAGTATATATCTATTTAACGGAGTGGGCTCTTTAATATGGATGGCGGTTCGAATCGGAATTCCAATTCACTGTCGCCCTTAGGGTCCCATTCCGGTAAACAGCTGTGTCGAGGAGATGAGATAAGGATACTGGGTATCTTGTGTTTGTTTGGTGTTTAGCTTACTGCAATCCTAACAGAGTTTTAATATTATGTAAATATTCTAAAAATTCTATTAATTTCAATCTATTAAAAAAAAAGCCCCTTATTCATCCATATTCTCCCTTTCTCTTATTTTTTCTAGTAATTTCGCCTACTTATTAATATCCAAAGCTTTGCTGCGAAGCAGCCGGGGTCCCACACTTTATGGAAGCAAGAGTTCCTCATATATTATCATCGGCCGCCATCCCGATCGCTTAAGAGAATGGCAAAATCAAAGCTTAACAGGTATACTGGGCGAAGAGAAAGGCTTATAGGAACTATACGGTGATGCGGTTGTATTATCTTAGAGACACAGCCGGATGCAGGAATATAAGGGGGAAGAAAATTGAGAACGGAACAGCCGACGGACAGACGGATTCTTATCGCCGGGACGGGCAGCGGGAGCGGCAAAACGACGGCCGCTCTCGGAATCATGGCCGCATTGAGAAGACGGGGCAAGGCGGTGCAGGGGTTCAAATGCGGACCGGATTATATCGATCCCGGCTATCATACCGCCATTACGGACAGGGTCTCCCGCAACCTGGACAGCTGGATGATGTCCCCGAAGGGAGTAAGGGAAATCTATGTCCGCGGATCACAGGGGGCGGATATTTCCGTCATCGAGGGGGTCATGGGCTTCTATGACGGCAAAGACCCGACGAGCCATACGGGCAGTACGGCAGAGATCAGCCAACTGCTGGAATGCCCGGTCGTGCTCGTCGTCGACTGCAGCGGCATGGGCCGCTCGGCGGCGGCGATCGTGCAGGGCTTCCAGCGGTTCGCCGATGACATCCGGATAGCCGGAGTCATCGCGAACCGCGTCGGAAGCGAGGGGCACTACGGCATCGTCCGGGCAGCCATCGAGCAGGAGTGCGGAATTCCCGCACTCGGCTGGCTGCGCAGGGACGATGCCGTCGCCTTGCCAGAGCGCCATCTCGGGCTGATCCCGGCGTTAGCGCGAGGCGAGCTGCAGCCGCTGTTCGAGCGGCTGGCCGACCTCGCGGAATCCGGGATCGACCTCGATGGCTTGCTGGCCCTCGCGGAGTCGCCGCCGGTCCTTGCGGAGCGGACCATCTTTCCGCAGCAGGTCCCCGCTTCGCCGCCATCGCCGCAGCCCGGGGCGCTCCGCCGGCCCGAGCCGGGCGCCTCGCAGACGGAGCAGTCGGCCGCCCCGGTGCTATCGCTGCGGCCCCCGGGGGCCGAGCCGTCCCATGCTCCGCGATTCGAGCCTGCGGACCGGGCCTCCGCGCAGCGGAATCCGCTGCGTATCGCCATAGCGAAGGATGCCGCCTTCCACTTCTACTATCCGGAAAATTTGGAGCTGCTGGAAGCGTACGGCGCAGAATGCGTCTATTTCTCTCCGCTTGCCGGAGAGGAGGTTCCGCAGGATGCAAGCGGTCTGTACATCGGCGGAGGCTTTCCGGAGGAATATGCCCCGATTCTCTCGCGGCAGGAGCTGCCCAAACGGTCCATTCGCGACGCTGTCCTCAGCGGCATGCCGACATTGGCCGAGTGCGGCGGGTACATGTATTTGACGAACGAAATTCGTACCCGGGACGGCGGGAAGTATCCGATGATCGGCCTGATCCCGGGATCGACCGTGATGAAGGATCGGCTGCAGTCCTTCGGTTACCGGGAAATTCACGGAATGGAGCGGAATTTCCTGTTCGGGCAGGGAGAAACCGCCCGCGGCCATGAATTCCATTATTCCGTTGTGGAGCCTGACGAGGAATGGCCGCCGGCTTATTGGGTGAAGGGACGTAAAGGGGAGCACGCCGAGGGCTATATGTCCGGCAGCCTGGTGGCCGGATTTTCGCACATCCATTTTGCCTCCAACCCGCGCTTGGCGGCCCGCTGGCTGGAATGCTGCAGGGAATATGCACAGCGGAAATCCGTTTTCTATTAATCTATTAATCTATAAATCTATAAATCTATAAATCTAGCAGTTCCGGGACAGAAGTGATTTTTTTCATAGAATTAGACCGGCCCCCACTCCGTTTTCTTTCAGCGCTCATATATTAGAGAAGCCTGAGAGAAAAGGAGGGAATTGGATTGAAAGATTTGGATTGGACGTTGAAAATGTTAATTCTGCTGTACTGGTCCAGCCTTAACCAATTCAAATAGCCGACGTCCATCACTGCTTATAATTGGACTTGCCCGCCGCGCGGCTGCCGGATGGCCGGACAAGTCCCGTTTTTCCGACTATTAGATTGGCCGATTGGGCACTATACATCAAGTGTCCTCTTAATAGATCGAATGACAGTATAGGCAGTTTGGACCGCTATTGAGTATTTCCAAATCGGTCAAGCCCTCTAAGAAAACTATAGGCGCCTTCGTTTTCCGGGCGAATCGGAATCGGGCGGGGAGAAATCCCCGTCTGATTTTTTGCATGAAAATAAGGGCTTTTACTGTCCACCGCGACGGAAGAGGTGCGCGTTGTGAAAGAGGGATGGAAACCGGTGGAAAGATAGAGTATGCTTGAAGAACAAGATGGAGGGGATCTAAAAAGCAATAAGAAGGGGGAATACCGATTGTCACATCTTCTGCCGATCCGTGGACTAATGTTTGATATGGATAATACGGTGCTCCGTTCCTCGATTGATTTTCCCGCAATGAAGGAAGGAGTCTACTCCTATTTATCCGGCCATCGGCTGCTGCCGGACCTTCCCGCATGGCAACAATATACCAGTGCCCAATTAATCGAGATGGCGAGGGAGCGGGCGGGTGACGGTGGGCAGTGGCTTGACGGGGTATGGGACGTTATTGGCCGTTTTGAAAGGGAGGGCATGGCCGGGGCCGGCTTGGAGCCGGAGGTTCATGAGGTGCTGGACCGGCTTTACGGACGTTACCCTATGGTCATTCTGACCAATAACACCTATCCTGCAGCACTTGCGGCATTGACGGAAACCGGGGTCAAGTCTTACTTCGACCATATCGTCGGCCGGGAGCAGATGGGCCGCTTGAAGCCTTCTCCCGACGGAGTTTTGTATGTGCATAAGCTGTATCCGGATATTGCAGCGGAAGAGTGGGTAGTCGTAGGCGATTCCTGGATGGACGGGAAAGCTGCTAGCGATGGCGGATCCAGATTTATTTTATATGGCTGCGACACAGCGGGGCTTGAAACGAACGAAGTTCCTTTCATCGCCCAAATTAGCAAAATGAGCGAGCTGCTGGAGCATCTGTAATTGGCTTTGTCAGCAGCCAGAGAGTATTGGGAGTCTGTCGGATCATGAGATCATCCATGAAGCGAAGGAAAAACGGCCGAGGGCGAAGGGCCTTCTGCCGATTATTGGGACGGAGGCTTAGTGCCGATAATCGTTTCATTCGTTGGACAGGCTTCTCAAGAGAAGGAGGGAGCAGCCAGTGAAAAAATGGTTTACACCGGAGGAAGCCAATGGCTTGCTGCCGATCATCCGGCAGGAAGTGGAAAGTCTGCAGGAGATTAAAAATCGTTTTGAGCGTATGTACGCGGATTTGTGCCATATGAAGCAGACGGCTCCCGTATCGGATTCAAGCGGAGAGGACCGTTATTTCTTACTCGAGTCCGAATTGGAGTTTCTTCAGATGGAGGCTCAATTGATCGCCAACAGCATTGCTCATAAGGGGGCGGAGCTCAAAGATATAGAGCTTGGACTGGTAGACTTTCCAGCCGTGATCAATGGTGAAGAGGTACTCTTATGCTGGAAGCTCGGGGAAGATAAAATCAATCATTATCATGGGCTGGATGACGGTTATTTCGGAAGAAAACGACTGGACCATAACTGAATCACAACATATAAAGAGGCTTCCCCCGTTCGTAAAGGAACGGGAGAGGCCTCTCAGTTCAAGGGACGGCGATAGCCGTTTATCCTTGTTACATTGCGTATAATGACGAGCCGATATATAACGCTCGACGCTTATTGGGAGCCATGCCTCACGCCAGTCAAAGGTGAGGTTTATTCCTCTTCCTTCCAGGCCTGAGGGTGATTATCGCTCACCCATTGGGCGGCGCTTGCGTTAGCCTCCGCCTGCTCCACGCTCTTGCAGCCCGGAATTACGCTTGTAACGGCATCGTGCTTGAGACACCAGGCCAAGGCCCATTGCGCCATATCCATTCCTTCGGGAACTTCCTTGGCACGAATTTCTTCCACTTTGGCAAGCCTCTGCCTGATCTGCTCCGGATCATGACGATGCCTTACGTCATTGCTCCCGAAGACGGTACCGGGCTTGTATTTGCCGCTTAAATATCCGCTGGCCAACGGCACCCTCGCCAATACTCCAAGATCTTGCTCTATGCAGGAAGGGAATACCCGCTCCTCGGGCTGGCGATCCAGCCGGTTGTAGATGACCTGTATCACTTTGGATTGAACACGTGTCGATTGCTCTGTCTGATGCAGATTATCGTTCTTGGCGATGGAGGTGCCCAGATGGCGGATTTTTCCCGCTTGCACCTGCTTGTCCAAGGTGGTCCACAGCTTATCGTTGTCGAAGGCTTCATTCGGGCCGGAATGGAATTGGTACAGATCGATGTAATCGGTTCTTAACGCTTGAAGAGAAGCGTCCAGCTGCCGAATGACATCCTCCGGCGAATAGCGGTCGGTCCGATGAAGATGGCCGTGAAATTCATGCCCGAATTTGGTGGCGACCACCCAGTCCTCCCGCCGGTCCTTGTGGAGAAATTCTCCTATAAACCGCTCCGATAAATGGTCGCCGTAGCATTCTGCCGTATCGATGAAGTTGATGCCAAGCTCCTTGGCCCGTCCCAGGATCCGGTCTACTTCGTCCTGGGAGAAATCCTTGCCCCATTCTCCGCCGAACTGCCAAGTTCCGATTCCTATAACGGAAACCTTGAGACCTGTTTTGCCGAGTCTGCGATATTTCATCGTTCATCCCTCCTGACTACCATGTTACCTCTCTTGCCGGCAACTCTCAAGTTATGGCTGTAAAGCAAGCCCCGGTCCGTATTAGCGGGCGAATGACCGGGGTGGGGCAGCAGGACTGATCAGCCTGATCACCTGTTTCAAGCCATATAAGCTCTGCCGAATCGCTTGTTAAGCGGACGGCGGCTGTTTATTTAACTTCCAATTCTCTGGGGACGGTTTGATGGACGTCCGGAGCATAGATATGAATGATAACCTCATATCGGCCTGCTTCTTCAAATGTGTACTCAGTGGAAAACATTTCTCCGCTCTTATCCGGTTTGGTTTTGCTAAACTTCCCCCGAACCGATCCCGCTTTGCGAATTTCCAGATCGACTGTGGTGTCATCCGGCTCGGGCAGATTCTTCAATTCAATGCTTAAGGTCGTTTCCTGGCCGGCGGCCGCAGGCTCGGGGTCGCTCGTCAGGGCAATTTGCTCCTCGGGGACTGCAATCCCGTCCGGAAGGCCGGTTTGAACGGTGCCGCAGGCGGTCAGAAACACCAGCAGCAAGCATGCGAGAACGAAGGAGCGGGTACGCTGTGCCATACTTTTCCCTCCTATTTCATAGTTGATGGCGATAAAATGAAGCTTTCCGGCAAACCTGCGCAGAAGCAAATGAGAGCAAGTTCAAGGTTGCACAAGCGAAGCATTCGCTTAATCCGTTCAAATCGGTTCATCGCTTCGCTTGGAACAGCTCGGTAAAAGCGGCCGATAATCCGGCCTTTCCGTACTTGTCTCTGTATTCATGCGTGTATCCGGAATACATCACCTGTCCTTCATTCAGGAACAGCACCCGGTCCGCCACTTGTTCGGCTATCTCCAGTTGATGAGTGGAGAAAACAACGGTTTGCCCGGCTTCTTTTAACTCTATAATAAACTTTACGAAGGCTTCCATCCAGAACGGGTCCAATCCGTTAGTAGGCTCATCGAGAAGCAGCAGGGCGGGATCGGCCAGCAGAGCCTGGGCGAAGAGCAGCCTCTGTCTCATTCCTTTGGAATAGGAGGCGGCCGATTTGTTCCGGACCTCCCCGAGTCCGACACGCTCCAGCGTTTGCAGCGCTTTAGCCTTGGGGACGCCCCGTAGTGCCGCATAGAACAGAATCGTCTCCTTGGCGGACAAAGCCTGGCCGAACAGGAAATCATCCGGCATATACCCGATATGATCGGCGTAGGCTTTGCGATTTTTCCTCCGCTCGCACCCTTTCACCTTGATGGTTCCCGCGGTCGGTTGAATAATTCCGGCGATCATTCGCAGAATCGTGCTTTTACCTGCCCCATTACCGCCGCATAGCGCCAGTACCTCACCGGGAGGGACCGTCAAGCTGATTGGCTGAACGATGGGGCGTTTGCCGATGGTTTTCGTTACATAATGAAGCTCAAGCACCGAGTTATCCACGATATCGCCTTCTTTCCCATCCGATGATAGCGGCTGCAAGGCATAATCCTATCCAGGCCAGGCATATTCCGATAAAAATCGGGGTTCCCGCCGGCTTCTGAATCCATTCCACCCATTGATAATACTCCGCTCCGAAGACGGTCCCGCCGCCCATCTTGACGATCATATAAACACGGACCAGCTCTGCAGGGTTGAGGAATGTTAACCCGACCAGGGCCGGTTTGATCCATAGATAAGGCAAGAACCCCAATACGGAGACGAGCAGGGTAGGCCAGCCCAGTATGAGGAAGAACCAGATGGCCACGCCGTAGGTCAACGCCTGCCACCGGTTTCTGGACAGGGTGCCGACTCCTATCGCGATGGCCAGAAACAGCAGGATCAGTCCGGCGGAGAAGGCGAGAAACAGCAGGAAAGCATCCGCTGCGAATGATCTGCCCATCAATGCCCCGATCAGTCCGGAGAAGCCATACCCGAAGCCGATGATGATAAAAAGTACTACCGCCAGACCGCCATATTTGCCAAGCAAATAAGAGGACGTGCCGATGGAGTAGGTGGACAGCAGCTGCCACCCTCCCTCTTCTTTTTCCGCCGTAACGGAAAAGGAGCCCAATAGCAAAGTCATTAGCGGCAGAAGATAAAGAATCAGATTAAGCATCGTTCCCGTGGAGCTGGTGTAGCCGCTCATTTGGGCTTGCGATTGAATCAACAGCAGAGCGAGGCTGAAGAGAGAAAACAGCGCCATGAAGGAATAGGCCCACGGGTTGCGAAAGCCAAGCTTGACCTCGCGCAGGGCTACCGTCAGCCAATGCATGATATCACATCCTCTGTCAGGGAGGCTTATTTGCATAATAGCCAAGATTTGATCATTAACGGGTTAGCTCAGGAAAGCCAAATTATATAAATTATCGAGAGGACTGAAGGCCTGTTTATTTAGCGTCAGTCTCTTTGTGTTGTTCTTGGCTGTTGTTGTTTTCGTCACCATGGCCGGAATTGTCGGTCCCTTCTTTATGCGAATCGTGGGAGCCTTCTTCATGACCGCTGCCATGAGATTCCTTGGAATGTCCCTCCTGTCCCTCCTGTCCCTCCGAATGCCCATGATCGTGCCCATGCTCCATATGGGATTCCCACGAATGACTATCCAGGTCGGCGGCAGACATCAGCACCCCTTTGCCTTGCTCCTCGATGAACTTCTCGGCGTCAGCTTTATCTTTAAAGGAATATACTCCGAAAGCCATCGGGGTTTTGAATGTGCTGTCATAGGCATAATAAGCATCCTCCAGCTTCAGCCATTCCTTGCTGTGATAATCCCGGACAAAGCGTTGTCCAACCTGGTCCAGGCCGTTCTTCTTCGTCCAAACGAACAGGTCGCCGATATCGTCAAATTTCAGGGAACGTCCGTCCTTGAGAACAATTTGGGTCGCGTTATGATCGTCGGCGATCATCATATTACATACTTCGCAGCGGTCTACTCCTTCATTGATCGCTGCCGGGGTATACTCTTCTTTCTTCCCGCAGGCGGATGCCATAATCATAACCATTACAGATAATAAAATGAATACCGATTTTTTCATTGCCTTCTAACCCCCCATAGATAAATAAATAATGTACTGCAGACAAACAGAAACGCGCAAATAGCCAATGTATATCCGTTCAGAGCACCTTGGCCGGCGCTTTCCATGACAGGCTTCATCAAGGGCGCCTCATCCGCCAGAGATTGCTCGGGATCGGCCGGAAACATTCCCTCCAGAAAAACCATCCCCGGCGATCCGAAGAAGAGCTGGTAAGCCGAGGCCGATTGCGTGAGAGTGACGAAGAACGGATTGGTTCGGTAGGTCAGATCGCTATACCCGTCTCCTTGTAAATCTATCCCCTTAAAATCGTCCCAGTAGTTGCCGTTTACGCTATTGTCGGCGCTGTCGGCCGCCTGGGCCTGATTGACATTGGAGATTAGATGGTTCCCCGACAGCTCGTTGCCCTCCGAGGACAGCATTTCGATACCGATAAAGTTACGGGCAATCCAATTATCCGTAAGCTGACTGTCCTTGGCCTGCTCGATATAAAATCCGATCCGGTTGCCTTCCACCCGATTGCTTCTGACTACCGTCGTATTGACATCGAACAGAAGAAGACCTTGGGAATTAACGTTCTCACTTTGTTCGGAGAAGGTATTCCCGGTGACCTCCGTCTGGTCCGAGCTCATAATCATGGCCCCGGTTACGTTGTACTGTCCTTCGTTGTCGACCAAATAGGAATCCTTCGTAAACATGAAGTGGTACCCGTAACGGGACCGATCGACCCGATTGTTCTCCACCCGGTTCGATTGGCTGTTCTCGACATAAATTCCGTCATGCATATGGCTGACCCGGTTGCCAATGATCAGGTTATCATTGGATCCCCACAGGTCGATTCCATTGCCCCGCCTCGACAAGCGGACGGGATTCGTCTCTTGAGGCCGCTGCACTGTCAATCCTTCCAGCACATTGCTGTGCGCTTCCCGCAGTTGGATTCCGCTGGCCCGGGTAATAATCTGCAGCTTCTCCAGACGGTTCCGGCTGCCTTCTACAAGGATCGCGGCCTTCTCCCGGTCATCCATTTCATCGTAAATTTGCAGACCGGTAATCGATGAATCGTCCGCTTGAAGCGTTATGACGGGATGTATGCCGTCGCCGGTAATCTTGGCGGTTCCCTCTGTCTTGATATGGATGGGACGGCTGATCGTGGCGGGTCCTATGTAGCTGCCTGCTTCCAGAATTAAAGTTCCGCCGGCTTCCACCTGATCTATGAGCGGCTGCAGCGGAGTTCCTTCCTCTGCGGCATCCACCTGTCCGAACGGGGAAAAGAAGACCAATCCGGCGAGCATCCACAGAATCATTAACCTGAACGCCGGGCGCTGCCTCTTGATGCCTTGCCATCCTTTCATCGATTCACCTCCTGACGGAAGTCGTAGCTTTCCTGGTTCCTTCCGCCAAGTCTGCTTGAGAGGCACCTGCAACAAGCGGGGGAAGGACCGGTTTCAACTGCCGGCACTGAGCTGATCAGTGGAAGCTTGTATCCCTTCCGGCATTCACTATACTTTTTGAGTCTATTACAAATTTCAGCAGTCACATATGACTCAATAGAGCTATTGTTGTTAACAAAATGTGTCGCTTTATTTCTATGGGGAGCAGGCGGGAATGTCGGAAGAAAAAGAGGGGGAGGGGTTTTCATTCTTGAAATGGTATAGAATTAGAAAATGAACGCCCGGGGAAGAAAACGACAGAAGGGAAAGAAAGAGATGGAATACCAATATGTCACATCCAAAAGCAATTACGAAGATTTAGCCAGCGGCAAAGTCATCGAGAGCCGCAAGGGAATGACTTCTTTTCCGGTCAGGCTGGCCAGCGAGCTGTTTCAGAGAGGGGTGTTCCGGCTGCAAAATAAAGGGGTGGACGGACCCTATACGGTTTATGATCCTTGCTGCGGAGGAGGCTATTTACTGACGGTGATTGGGCTGCTTCATGGAGACAGGATAGCGGGGCTGTACGGCTCGGACATCCGGGAAGAGGCGGTCGCCCTTACCCAAAGAAATCTGTCGCTGCTTTCAGAGGAGGGGCTGGAGCGGAGGATGGAAGAAATTCGCAGGAACTGGACGGAATACGGGAAGGATTCTCATCAAGAGGCTCTACATGCTGCCGAACGAATTAAGGAATATGTTATCGGAAGAACAGAGGGGATTCGTACCGGCTGTATTCAAGCCGACATTATGGCGGAAGCGGACAAGGCTAGCGCCGGCTTGCCTTCCCCGGATCTAATCATCGCGGATGTTCCCTATGGGCAAGAAACTCAATGGGGCGGTACTAAAGATGCGGAAGATCCCCTGTACCGGATGCTGGACCAGTTGCAGAGAATAGCGGCCCATTCCTCCGTGCTGATCGTCATTGCGGACAAGGGACAGAAAATCAGGCACGAAGGCTACCGGAGGCTTGAAGCTCTCAGAATCGGCAAGCGTCAGGCAGCCATATTGGAGCGGTTATAACTGTGTATTTCCGCGTTTCACTGCAACTATGGATTCAGGCCGTTTAAGAAGGCAGGGGAACCCGGCGGTATGGGCTGATGGAGCGCCGGTTATTCCGGAGTGCGGCAAATCGGGTAGGAGGTCATTCTTTTCTCGCAAAGGAAACGTTCGATGCCGGGATAGAGCTCACCCAGACTGGTTACCGTAAAGCCGCATGATTTATAAAACGGCACGGAATCCTGATCGGTTTGGGCCTGTACCGAAAGAACGGCATGCCGGGCGATGACCTTGTCAATCATCTGCCGTCCTATTCCTTTCCCGCGGTGTTCTTTCTTGACCGCGATATGAAGGATGACCGCGCACTGGGTTTCCGAACGGACGCTAATACCGATGATCGCCCGGGCATCTTCTTCCTCGTCATCATGCCAGGCGTAAAAAAAACGGCAGGAATCGGAAAGGTATAGATCGACGATCTTGTTGAGCTTTTCTTCATCCGGAAGGTACAGACATTCCTCAAGAATCCGCCGGACATTGGGAGTAAAATCTTCTTTATGTTGAAGCTGCAGCAGCGATGGCATGCCATACCCTCCTCAAGCTTTTGGTTTCAGCGTATATCGGGCTTTAAGTAATATATGCTATTGTACAGCGAAAATAATCAAAAATAAGCATTGCATTTTAGGATAGGACATGATATATTATTTTTTGTCACTCCGAACGAAGTTATTCTTGAACCGGGAAGAAAAGCCCTGAAGGCCAACGTTTTTCGGGCCGAAGAGCAGCTAATATGCGGGTGTAGTTCAATGGTAGAACTCCAGCCTTCCAAGCTGGTAGCGTGGGTTCGATTCCCATCACCCGCTTAATTCATAGGGGTATACCTCTTAGCGTATCATGATGCCTTAACGTATGAACTTAGGCAATCATATGCGGTATAGGGTATACTCCTTTTCTTTATGTTTATTGTATGGAACGGTTTCCTTGATCATCTTGAACGGACATCCGGCCTAACCAGGATGTCATCAACCTGTAAAAAACTGTAAGTCAGTCATAGTACGGGCAATTTGGATTATCGTTCCCCGTTAGCTTTTTACTCGATAATATCCTCTACAAAATATCGATTTATTAGGCTTTGTTAAGATTAAAAATGAATTGACGATATCGGAAGAGGAGAAGATCAAGTTTATCCAACTAATAAATAACATAAATGTTTTGATATTACCCGATAAATAGAATGAAATAATAGCAGGAACTACCGATAATACAATTAGAGGCAAGCTCATAAAGACCCAAAATCTCTTCTTGGATAGAATTGCATTTGTATTAAGCCAAAAAAATATTCCGCTGAACGTTAAGCTAATATCGCCTTTCTTATGTATCACAAGAATGTGAAGGATTTCATGTAATATAAAAACAAAGACAACGGTCAGAATAATGGGGAAAATTGACATATGAGCAAACCTTATTCCGAGCCAATTGGGTGCTAGAAAGATTATAACCATCAATAGATATACTAGCTTCATATAATGCTTTCGAAACCAATTATTTTTAATAAAAGGAGTCCATTTAGACAAATCCGTACTTGGCTGCGGCAAATTTCTAAACCACAATATCATCTCATTATCGCCCTCTCTATTCACTTGGAAATATACGATTTTAGGCCCTAGAGGCATTTCAACTTTAACAGGAATTCCTTGCGCATCAATCAAAATCACCTTAATGTCAGGGCAATATTTAAGAAGCATTTGGTGGCAGTTCCCGCATGGAGGCACAAGGCAATTAATGTGCTTTATCGCATGTGACTACAATCGTGTCAAAATCTCGTTCACCCGTCTTGATAGCCCCACCTACGGCAATATATTCCTCACAAGAGCCATGAATACCATAACTGTTGCCAAGGTAAACCTTGCCATTTTATGCGGATAGCGCTTCAACGGTATTGTTATACACTCCGTCATAAAAGCTTCTTTCTAATACTTCAAGAGCCATTGTAATAAGTTCTTGACCACTTTACATTAAGTTAAATGTTTTCGTGCTCCTCCATATGCCATATTCTATGATTTAATAATTAGACTAGTTATTCTGTTTTCCTCTTTTTGTCCACGAGGTGCTTGGATAGCCGGCAAAGGTATAAAAACCGGCTAAAATGCATCTTTTTTGAACATTCCCTTGGGTGTTGGGGGAAAGCCTGCAAAAGTGCATCTTTTTGCCGGTTGAAGTGATGATCTGGCTATTTTTGAACCAGAATTATGTATCTTCGCAGCTTTTCTTCCTGAAATCGGCATTCGCCTCCATAAAAACTGTATTTTCGCAGCAATTTTTACCCGGGAGATAAAATACCGTTATCGACTAGGCCACCTATTCCGAAGTCCACCCCGAAAAAAATAACTCCCCGCCGCTTTCGCTGTAGGGGAGCTTATTGTTGGGCACACGGTTTACTTCAATTTCCGGGATCTAAGGCTGACAGATGAAGGTCTGACACTTCTTAATCTGTGCAAAGACTTCACACTACGGCTTTTTGAGGAATATAATTTGCCGGATCGACCCGAAACGGACCTGTGCTTACTGCCGGAAAAACGGGAGACGGATCTCCGTTTTCTGCTTGAATGGCTGGAGCGGCTCGATCTGTGTCCTCCGCTTGAGGAGCTTTTCTTCGGAGCTATAGTCCGGGTCGTTAATACCCGGAAGGCTTCCGCCGTCTTCCTTGCAAAAGAAAGAGGAGGTTCAATGGATTTCCAATGGATGAACATGAGCACCGGATCGGTAAGCAGCCAGTGATTATGCAGAGCGGTCACTTCAATTCCACGGGCGCGCAGAGCCGATATGAAGGGATTGACCTCCTCCTGCAAAATAACCGTTTCTCCCAAGTTCAACGCGTTGCCTCTGCTGTCCAAATCCTCGAATGAGAACAGAGCGGCAATGGCCAAGGCGGATCTCGTTCTTCTGCCTTGGATTAGAGGCTTTAAATTGCTGCGGATCCGGGTGACCGTACAAACCCCGTTAACAACTTCCGCAGTTCCCCCAAGTATTCTTGCAAAATCCTGACAGAGCGGGCTGGGCGAGTTCACAGTAATTCCCCCTTTTTTCGATTATAGTTTATATTATGCAGGGAGCCTCATTATGATAGAAAAATAGACTTTTTAATAGATTAATAGTTTAAGTAACTATGATTTGGGAATTGGTGGAACATCAATGTCGATTTTATCTGCAATATAGAGCCTTCGTACAAAAAAGCCCCCTCCGAAAGGAGAGGGCTGCTTAAGCTACTTATGAAGGAACTTTGGAGCTGCACGCTGCTTGTTTATGCATTAGTGCTTCCAATGATCAGGATGCCGGCTTGACGATGACTTGCTGCCCGATAGCCGATTCTCGCTGATCCTGCGATATATATCCGAGATCGTTCATCCGGCGAAGGACAAGCTGCTGCCGGGCTTTCGCCTTATCCCAATTCCTGACGGGAGAGTAGGATTCCGGTGCTTTCGGCAGGGAGGCCAATATGGCGGCTTCGCTTAAGTTGATTAAGGGCTTGTCGTTCGATCCGTAGCGTACCGTTTTGTTGAAATAATAGCTTGCGGCACCTTCAATTCCGTAAATTCCGTGTCCGAAATAAATATTATTCAAATACATTTCCAAAATTTCATCCTTGGAGAATCTCTGTTCCAGATATACGGATATGAGCATTTCCTTCCACTTTCGGTCGAAGGTTTTCTCATTCGTCAGAAACATATTGCGGGCCAGCTGCATCGTAATGGTGCTGCCGCCCTGTGCTTTGTGTCCCTGGACCAAATCGACCCATAGAGAACGGGCCAATGCAATCGGATCAATGCCGATATGATTCTCGAAACGATGATCCTCGATCGCTACGAATGCATTCCGCAGATAATCGGGCATTTCGTTAAGGTGAACGTAATCACGGGGAATCGGCGCATCCATTCCTTGAACGGGCATCGAATCCGGATGGCGATATGCGGCCAGCTTCCGTTCGTCTATCAGGGCATGGCCGATTAGAACCATGGAAATCCAGACCGTCATGAACAACAGGAAGGCAGCGGAACACAGGATCAGAATCTGGCGCAAAGACAGATGGAAGGACCTTCCGGATCGGCGGATTTGTGCTTGATTCGGTCTATGATTAGTTTTATAAATGGCAGTCTTATGCATACGAATTTCAGCCTCCTTGTCAAATAGGAAAGGCATTTAGGGCTCCATATTTACATATTAGCCGGATTCCTCCGGAACTCCTATCGATTTGCATGACAAGAACCTTAAAGATTTGTAAGGTTTCTCGCGATTCGTCAGTCAGGCGTTCCCCGTACTTTGCTCTGCTCTCATTATATAATGTAAATTCCCGCAAGTAAGCTGGACCTTTGTCCAGCTTAAAGTCCGTCCGGAGTCTGTATGACCCGGGCATAAACAATTGTACAATAGAAGCATATAAGGCAAACAGGGCTCCAGATTGTTCAGGTATAGGACGGATATTAGAAAGGAGGGGAGCGGCTGTGAAGCAGAAGCTGTCCAAAAGAATCCCGTTATCGTTGAGGATTGTCGCCTCCATTGTACTGGTAGGTCCGAAATCCGGCTTTATGAAATAATCCCTGTGACAGAATATAGGATTGCAAAGCGGAACAACCTAAACAAGTAGGAACACGTCTTGCACTCACACAGACAATTGCATATAATATCTGTTATAAAAGATGGTGCGGGAACTTGCTTCTCGTGTCTAATTCAATTGAAATGCTATGAAGGAGAAGAGTAAGCAGTACTGACTTACAGGGAGGAGACGCCGCGGATTGAGAGCGTCTTTGAAGAAACAGGCTGCCGAAGTTCGCTCCGGAGCAGTTCTCTGAACCCGTCCTGCGGATACGCGGTGGAAGTAGGAGATACCGGTTACGAGCCGTTATTCGCAAAGTGAAAATAGCGATTACCGTTCAGATTGGCCCGTTCTGGGCGGTCTGCAGCCGATTCGTTATTTTAATAAGGGTGGTACCACGGCGATTTCGTCCCTTGATGGGGGGCGGATCGCCTTTTTTTAAGTTCCGGGGCTCCCCGCAAAGTACTCGGAATACGCTTCGAAGGTCACATGTCACTTTGTGGGGTATTTACAGGGCTCCCCGCAAAGTACTCGGAATACGCTTCGAAGGTCACACGTCACTTTGTGGGGTATTTACAGGGCTCCCCGCAAAGTACTGTATAAACCTTTATCGAAGCAAGGTCAGGAAGAGCGACCGCGTTTAGAGGAAGGTTTAGACGCCGACTCCGTTGGAGTGCGGACGGAATAAGCTTCGAAGGTATACGTCACTTTGTGGGGTTATTTATTTGTTAAGAATCCGTTCCCGTATCCCCCTTCGATCTATCCGGCGAAACGAAATTGGCGGCTCATTTGCCAAAGTATTTTTACCGTAAGGGTAACTATGGCGGCAGAAAGGGGCCAACTTGATGGAGCAAAATCCGGCATGCGGTCAGACGGTAGGCAGCATTTTTCATCCGTCGGCCGGATTTCGTAAGTAAGATGAGTGAGGAAACGAAGCCGCAGGTTTGGAGTTGAAAAAAGCAGTCGCGGTCGCTAGATCATTCGATTTCAAGCACTGCCGATGACGGCGATCCGCAACTAATTCCAAACTTGCCGCGCGCGAATCATCCCGCCTGGAGGCGGAAAATCAGTTATTGGAGGCGAGAAAATGAAAGAACGGTTGGAGGCACTCAAACAGGAGGCTCTGCTGCAATTGGAGCAAGCGGACGGAAGCCAGCAATTGAATGAGCTGCGTGTCAAATATTTGGGAAAGAAGGGTCCGTTGACCGAAATTTTGCGGGGAATGGGCTCGCTTAGCGCCGAGGAACGGCCGATCATCGGTCAGGTGGCCAATGAGGTCCGGACGGCCATCGAGGAAGTCATTGAGCGGAAGCAGGAACAGTTCCGCAAGGAAGAGACCGACAAGAGACTGCGCCAGGAAACGATCGATATTACGCTGCCGGGCCGGAAGCAGCCGGCTGGGGCCGTGCATCCTCTCAGCAAGGTCATTGAAGAGATCGAGGATATATTCCTCGGTATGGGATATACCGTCGAAGAGGGACCCGAGGTCGAAACGGATTATTACAACTTCGAAGCGCTGAATTTTCCCAAGAATCACCCGGCGAGGGACATGCAGGATTCCTTCTATGTCACCGACGAGATCTTGATGAGAACCCATACCTCTCCGGTCCAGGTACGGACTATGGAAAGAATGAAGGGCGACGTCCCCGTCAAAATTATTTGTCCGGGGAAAGTATACCGTCACGATGACGACGATGCGACACATTCCCACGTCTTTACCCAGATAGAAGGTCTGGTGATCGACCGCCATATTCGCATGAGCGACTTGAAAGGCACTTTGCTGCAATTCGTTCAGGAGATGTTCGGCAAGGATACGAAGATTCGCCTGCGCCCTAGCTTCTTCCCGTTCACGGAGCCCAGCGCCGAGGTGGATGTGAGCTGCATGATGTGCCGTGGCGAAGGTTGCCGGACCTGCAAGCAAACCGGCTGGCTGGAAATTCTCGGCTCCGGCATGGTGCATCCGCGCGTGCTCGAGATGGCGGGATACGATCCACGCGAATACAGCGGGTTTGCTTTCGGAATGGGTGTGGAGCGAATAGCGATGCTGAAATACGGAATTGACGATATCCGTCATTTTTATACGAATGATTTGCGCTTCTTGCAGCAATTTGTACGAGTATAACCTATAGCAGAGGGGAAGGTAGAAACGATGAAGGTATCTTATCAGTGGCTTTCGGACTATGTCGATCTGACAGGATATTCCGCTGCGGACTTGGCGGAGAAGCTGACCCGAAGCGGGGTTGAGGTTGACATTATCGAATCGAGAAATAAAGGCGTCCATCAAGTGGTGGTCGGCTATGTGAAATCCAAGCAAAAGCATCCCGATGCAGATAAACTGAATGTCTGCGTAGTGGACGCCGGACAGGGAGAAGATTTGCAGATTGTCTGCGGGGCGAAAAATGTGGATGCCGGGCAGAAGGTGCCCGTTGCGTTGGTCGGGGCTTCGCTGCCGGACGGACTGAAGATCAAGCGGGCCAAGCTGCGCGGAGTGGAATCGCAGGGCATGATCTGCTCGGCGAAAGAGCTGGGCATGAATGACCGCCTGCTGCCGAAGGAAATTCAGGAAGGCATTCTTGTTCTGCCGGAGAATGCGCAGATTGGGGATAGCATCCTGGATGTGCTCGGACTTAATGATGAAGTGCTCGAGCTGGATTTAACCCCTAACCGCTCCGATTGTCTCAGCATGATCGGGGTTGCTTACGAGATCGCGGCTATTCTGGGGCGCGAGATCAAGCTTCCGGCGCCGGAGGACGGGCTCGTTACCGGCGGCGGGAAGGCTGCGGAGCGTCTGAACATCACGATCAGCGAACCGGAGCTGTGCAGCCACTATGCGGCCCGCTGCATAGACGGGGTGCAAATCGGGCCTTCGCCCTTGTGGGTGCAAAACCGGTTGATGGCTGCCGGTGTGCGGCCGATCAATAATATTGTCGATATTACGAACTATGTCATGCTGGAGTACGGCCAGCCGCTTCATGCGTTCGATGCCGACAAGCTGGAGGGCGGCCGCATTGATGTCCGGACCGCAGCCGAGGGCGAGCGGTTCGTCACATTGGACGACGCGGAACGCACCCTCGACGCCGGCATGCTGCTCATCACGGACGGGGCCAAGCCGATTGCAATAGCGGGTGTGATGGGCGGCGCGAACTCCGAAGTGTCGGAGTCGACGACCCGCATCGTGCTGGAATCGGCGAAATTCGCCGGCTCGTCCGTGCGCAGAACGTCGCGTCAGCTGGGGCTGCGCTCCGAAGCGAGCCTCCGGTTCGAGAAGGAAGTGAACCCGGAGGCGGTGCTTCCGGCGCTGGACCGTGCCGCGTCGCTGATCTGCCGCTATGCCGGCGGCCAGGCGGCCGAAGGCATCGCCGAAGCCGCAGCAGGCGGCCATGAGCCGGTCACGGTGACCGTAAGCACGGACCGCATCAACAGCTTCCTCGGTACGGAAATACCGACGGATACGATCCTGTCCCTGCTTGATCGGCTTCATTTCACCTATGAGCAAACGGCGGACGGACAGATTGCGGTGCGGATACCTAGCCGCCGCGGGGATATTTCGCGGGATGTCGATGTGATTGAAGAGATAGCGCGTCTGTACGGCTACGATCATATCCCGACCACCTTGATGACCGGAGTGACGACGCCGGGCTCCCTCAGCCGGGAGCAGAAGGTTCGCCGCGCTCTCCGCTCGCTTCTGTCGCAAAGCGGATTGCATGAGGTTATCACCTATACGTTCGTCAATCCGAAGCAAATCGAATCATTGCCGGGACAATACAAGGACGCACGGCCTATTGGCTTGTCGACGCCGATGAGCGAGGACAGAAGCACCCTTCGTACCAGCCTGCTTCCGAATCTGCTGGAGACGGCTCTCTACAACCGGAATCGCAGCATCGACGATGTGGCCGTATATGAAATCGGCCGGGTGTTCGTGACCGATGAGAAGGAGCTGACCAGGCAGCCGGAGGAGAGGCTGATGCTCTCCATTCTGTGGACGGGCTCCAATCGCCCCGCACATTGGTCCTCCAAGCCGGTACCGGTCGATTTCTTCGATGTGAAGGGCCTGCTGGAGAAGGTGACGGATTATTTCGGATTGACCGTGGAATACAAGGCGGCTCATCCGGAGGGCTACCACCCGGGCAGAACGGCCGAGATTTGGGTATCCACCGCCGAGGGACCGGTGCGTCTCGGAACGGTCGGCCAGCTGCATCCCGATTTACAGCAGGAGAAGGATTTGGATGAGACATATATGGCGGAGATCGAGCTGGATACTCTGGCCCGTTATGCCGATTTCTCCATCCAATACAAGACGCTCCCGCGTTACCCGGCCATGACTCGGGATCTCGCGCTTGTGGTCGACGCGGAGGTGGCTGTAAGCGAGATGGAGAAGAAAGTGAAGGAAGCCGCCGGCTCATTGCTTGAATCGATCCAGGTGTTCGACATTTATACCGGGGACAAGGTGCCTGCCGGCAAGAAAAGCGTTGCTCTGTCACTTGTCTACCGGCATCCGGACCGGACGCTGACCGACGAAGAGGTTACGGAACGAAACGATCAGACCATTGCGGCGCTGGAGCAAACTTTTGGCGCGGAGCTTCGAAAATAGCAGGAAAATGACCGGCTTTATCGAATACTATTTTAGTGACGATAAAGCTGGTCTTCTTTTTGACATCATAGACATCTGAGATCAAGGTAGGGAGGAGGAGCGCTAATGGACGAGGAACAACAAAAGAGAAGCGTTATGGTTGACATATATGGTACCAACTATAAATTAATGGGCAGCACCAGTCCGCATTATATTAAGGCAGTGGCCGCTCATGTGAATGAGCAGATGCACAGCATATCCCGGCTGAATTCCCGGCTGGATTCCATGAAAATAGCCGTGCTCGCCGCAGTGAATATGGCGGATGAATATTTCAAAATGAAATCCGATGCCGAGCATCTGAGCGGAATAGAAGCCAAATATGAGGAGCAGCTCGAGGAAGTGCGGAAGCTGACCGAATTGGCCGACAAGCTCAAGGTTGAGGTCGGACAATGGCGGGAACGGGAGGCGGAATGGAAAGGAACCCGGAACCGGCTGGAGGCTGCCGTCGCCAAGCTGGAGAGTGAGCTCAGGGAGGCGGAGGAGAGCGGCCAGATTCAGCGTGCGCGTCTGGAAGAGCTGGAGACGGAGCAGAATCGGCTCTATTCTGTGCTGAATGCGACAGAGGAGGCGGCAGAGGGCTACAGGGAACGGATCAGCTCGCTGGAGGCAGACTGCCGGCAGCTGCAAACGGCATTGGACGAGGCCGCAGGGGCGGAAGCAGACATGAAGGAGAAGCTTGCTGCCGTCCAGGAGCATTCCGCCCGGCTGGAGACGGCTTTGGCTGAATCGCAGGAAGCCGGAAGGCGGCAGGCGGCCCGTGTCGAAGAGCTGACACAGGAAGTGGACAAGCTCCAACGCGGTCATGAAGAGCATGGCAAGCTTGAAGCTGCATGGGCCGAGGAGCGCAAAGAATGGGAGGGCCGGGTCGAGAAGCTGAAAGGCGATCTGCAGCTTGCCGAGGAGAATGCTCAGAGCCAGACGGACTGGATCGCTCTTCTCGAATCCGAAAGGATGCAGCTTGAGACCTCCTTCCAGCAGGCGAAGCAGGCTGAGCATAGCTTGAAGGAGCAGGCTGCGGCGAAGGATGAGGAAATCCTCCGTCTGGAAGGCGAGCTCCGGCAAGCGAAAGAATCCGCGCTCAGCCAGCAGGAAGAGGCGGCCGTGATGAAAGCTACCATCGAAGAGCTGCAGGCCTCCGTCCGCCAGTCGAAGGAAGCCGAGCAGGGCCAGGCCGGCTTAATAGAAGAGCTCCGTGCAGAATTAGAGAATCTGCGTCAAGAGGAAGCCGCTTGGAAAACTCAGCAGACCGGCTGGCAGGAAGAGAAAGAACGCCTGGAGAAGGAAAAGCTTCAGTTGGAGACGGAGCTGAAGGAAGCGAGCGAGTTAAAGAAACTGCAGCATAGCCGAATTACTTCTTTAACCTCGGAGAAAGACAAGCTGCAGGCTTCTCTCAACACTGCAGCAATTAACGAAAAGACCCGGCAGGAGCAAATTGCTGCTTTGCAATCGAAGATAGAGAGCCTTAGTAAGGAAATGGGCGAGTTACAAAATACGGCTCAAGCCGCTAAGGCTGCCGAACAGAAGACCCTCGAGCGTGCAGCTTCATTAGAGGAAAACATTCGCGCTCTCGAAACGGAGCTTCTCGAGGCGATGACGTCCGGTCAAGAAGAGAAGGAGCGTGCGGCATCGCTGGAGGAGAAGCTTCGCACACTGGAGTCGGAGCTTGCCGAGTTGAAGAGAACCAGCAAGGAGGAGAAGGATCAAGCCGCCTCCTTGAAGGAGCGAGTTCACGTATTGGAGTCCGAACTGCTCGAGGCGAAGAAATCGGGCCGGGAAGAGCAGGAGCGTGCAGCTTCATTGGAGGAAAACATTCGCGTTCTCGAAACGGAGCTTCTCGAGGCGATGACGTCCGGTCAAGAAGAGAAGGAACGTGCGGCATCGCTGGAGGAGAAGCTTCGCACACTGGAGTCGGAGCTTTCCGAGTTGAAGAGAACCAGCAAGGAGGAGAAGGATCAAGCGGCCTCCTTGAAGGATCAAGTTCGCGTATTGGAGTCCGAACTGCTCGAGGCGAAGAAATCGGGCCGGGAAGAGCAGGAACGGACCGCTTCGTTGGAAGAAAGCATCCATGCCCTGGAAGCAGAGCTTCTGGAAGTGAAGGCAACGAGCAAAGAGGAGAGGGAACGTTCTGTCTCCCTGGAAGAAACTATCCGGCTGCTGCATAACGATCTGGAAGCATCCCATAGAGAGCGGCAGCTGCGGGATCAGCAACTGGAGGAGCTCAATCGCGAACTGGAACGTCTGCGGCGTGAGGACCGGGAATGGAAAGCCCGCCAATCCGAATGGACGGAGGAGAAGGTCGCGATCGAGGATCGTCTGAGAAAGCAGCAGTCCGAGCTGGACAAGCTCCGCAGAATCGAGATGCAGGGCCGCAGTGAGGTTGCCTCCGCTCAGGAAGAGCTCGCCTCGATGAAGGAATTTTTCGAGGAATGGGAGCTGGAGCAGCAAGAACGTGAGGAAGAGAGGAAGCGGCTCCGTCAGGAGGTTGAGAGCCTCCGTAAGGAAATTAGCGCAGCAGCCGAGAAGGAAACGGGACAAGCCCTTCTGGCGGAAGAGCTCAGTCAGGAAAATAAACGTCAATTGCAGATCATTGAGCAATTAAACGAGCAATTGGCGAATGAGAGGGCTTTGCGCGAGAAAGAGCAGAATAAGGAACTGGAAGAAAAGTACCGGCTGCTCGAGATTGAATACGAGAAATTGAAGAAAGAATATAATGAATGGATCGAGCTGGTGATTGATGAAACCGGCCCGAAAGCCTAGCGTGCGGACCGATGATGAATATTATCGATTTGATAGCTGCCGTCACGGTGATCGCCTCCTTCGCGGCCGGTTTCCGCAAAGGGTTGATCAGCCAGTTGGTTTCGGTCCTTGGCTTGGTGGCCGCCTTGCTGGCGGCCTTTTTCCTTTATGACAAGGTGGCCGCTTATCTGGCAGAGTGGATCCCTCTCAAGACGTTTACCTCTAATTCCAACTATGAATTTTTGATAAGCCATTATCGGCTTGAAACTTATATTTACAACGCGATAGCTTTTGCCGCTGTATTTCTGATCGTCAAAATCGCCTGGTCGTTCCTGGGGAGGGTGCTTCATGTAGTGGCGAAGGTACCGGGACTCAACGGGTTGAACCGATGGTTGGGGGCGATCTTAGGTATGCTGGAGGCCACCCTAATTCTGACTTTGATGGTGTATGTTCTTATGGCCATCCCTTCGGATTCTCTTCAGCGGGTGTTGGGGGAGTCGAGGGCCGTTCCTTACCTTATTCTTTGGCCTCCTATAGTTTTGGAGAAGCTCCCGGAGTTCTTTTCATTTACGCCTGAAAATGCTTAGTATACGCCTCTCGAATAGTCTTTCTAGAGGCACAAATGAGCGATAGCTTGATGCGGACGAGTGCTCACTTGAGGATTGATTCCTTGCCCGCTTTCCCGGATCGCGATAGAGCTGGCCAGCCGCCTTAGTTCTCGCCTTTTTGTAGAAAAAAATCGTACAGATGGACACACAGGTTTACCTTTATATTGCAGCTAGCGCTGAGCAAATAAAAAACCGGGGAACACCGCCCCGGTTTACTTAAGCACATGTAACAACATGTGCTTTTTCTGTCTATGGATTACTCTTCAACAATCAGCTTGGACTTCATTGTCGCGTGTCCTTGCCCGCAAGGAATGTTACAGATAATGTCATAAGTTCCGGCTTTGTCTGCCTTGAAATAATCGGTGGTATTACTGTTGTCCAGCTTGATTTTCGCACCTTTGATTTCAATTCCGTGGATACCTTCTTGATTATCGAGGACAATTTTGAGGGTATCGCCTTTTTTCACTTTATACTCGGATTGATCAAATTGGAAATTGGTTGCGACTAATTTAAGCTCGGTAGCATTCGCTTTATCCTCTTCGCTAATTTTGCTTCCGCCCCCGTCTCCTCCTCCGCAAGCGGCAAGAACGGAAATCATGACTGCGGCCATCAGTAACCCCATTATTTTTTTCATCGGGTTTCCCTCCCATAAATGTTTCTGTTACAACACTAATCATACCTCCGGGAGGAAAATTTTTCAGTGACAAATCGGTGAAGCCTTTGTGACAAAACTGGCACAAACACCAAGTGATCCGCGGGAGAGAACCCTCGGACCACTTGTGAAGTACTTGCTATAAGGTCAGGAGCGCGCCCGGCCTCCCCTGTCGAATGGAGTGGCAATCGGAATAAACAGATCGATAATTCCGATAACCAAAGCAGCAAGAATGGCGCCAAGAATAGTTACGGATACGCCCCCGACGACAAATTGAGCCAGCCAAATAATCAATGCACTGACAAGAAATCCGACAATTCCCCGCCCGAATGGGGTAATTCGTTTGCCGAAAATTCCTTCGATAATCCAGCCGGCAAGGGCAATGACCAAGGCCAGGAAAAAAGCGCTCCAAAAGCCGCCAACCGCAAAATTGGGAACGATCCATCCGACAACCATCAATACGAGTGCCGAGACGACAAAACGGATCAAATGGGCAAAAAAGCTTCTCATAAGCTTAACCTCCTTTATTCAACATATGGTTCCTCAAGAGCTGGGATGTAGGCAGGAAATGTCGAATTCACTAATTAGTGTTCCGCTTTTTTGATAAACTATCATAGGGATTGCCTCCCTAATACCGGAAAGATTATGTATAAACGTTTTGCTTAATGGCTAATCGTTTTTGGATTCGCTATAATAAAGGATAATAATCGGGGAAGAGGGTTTCACGATTGAATGATAAAATTCTTCAAACACTTGAATATTATAAAATCATCGGCCGCCTGGTCGGATTTGCTTCCACCTCGCTGGGTAAGAGAAGGGCCGAGGAGCTTCGGCCGAGCGGAACTCTGGGCGAAGTGAAAACCAGGCTTCAGGCCACCGACGAAGCCGTGAAGGTGGAGAGGTTGAAGGGTCCCGCTCCATTCGGCGGGATCCGCGATGTGAAAGAGGCGGTGAAACGGGCGGTTATCGGAGGCGTGCTGAACCCGGCCGAGCTGTTGGACACCGCCAATACATTAAGCGGAGGTCGAAGGCTTCAGCGTTTCATTCTGGCGGTTCATGAGGATGAACCGGTCCCGCTGCTTGCTGCCGCCGCAGATAGGTTTATCGAGAATCGGGCGCTGGAGCAAAGCATAATGTCCTGCATCAACGAACATTCCGAAGTGATGGATTCCGCCAGTCCGGAGCTGTACCGCATCCGGCAGGAGCTGCGAACGGGGGAAGCGCGAGTCAGGGAACGGCTGGAGCAAATCATTCGCACTCCATCCACCCAGAAGATGCTGCAGGACCCTATCATCACCATTCGCAATGATCGTTATGTCATTCCGGTCAAGCAGGAATACCGCAACCATTTTGGCGGGATGATTCATGATCAGTCGGCCTCGGGAGCAACCTTGTTCATCGAACCGGAATCGATTGTCCAGATGAACAACCGGCTAACCGAGCTGAAGCTGAAGGAAGAACGCGAGATCGAAATCATTCTGCGCAGACTTTCTGCCGAGGTGGCCGAATTTGCGGATGAGCTGCTCGACAATCTCGAGGCTCTGGCCGAGCTTGACTTTATCTTTGCCAAGGCAGGTCTTGCCAGGGAGATGAAGGCTTCGCTGCCTCTGATGAACGATAGGGGCTTCCTCAAGCTGAAGAAGGGAAGACATCCCTTGATTGACAGGGATGCGGTTGTGCCTCTCGATGTGGAGCTCGGCAATCATTATACTTCCGTTATCATTACGGGTCCGAACACCGGAGGGAAGACTGTCACGCTGAAAACCATCGGCCTGCTAAGCCTTATGGCCATGTCAGGATTGTTCGTTCCGGCGGAGGACAGCAGCCAGCTATGTGTCTTCGATGCCATCTATGCGGACATTGGCGATGAGCAAAGCATTGAGCAGAGCTTAAGTACGTTCTCCAGCCATATGACGAATATCATCAGCATACTGCGGGATATGACTCCCAAGAGTCTGGTGCTGCTCGATGAGGTCGGGGCGGGAACCGATCCTGCGGAAGGTTCGGCACTGGCCATAGCCATTCTGGAGCACATTCATGCGATGGGCTGCCGGATGGTGGCGACGACCCACTACAGCGAGCTGAAGGCTTATGCTTACGAGCGTAAAGGAATTATTAATGCCAGCATGGAATTCGACATTCAGACGCTTAGTCCGACTTACCGGCTGCTCGTTGGAGTCCCGGGACGAAGCAATGCCTTCGCCATTGCGTCGAGGCTGGGTTTGAGCAAGGCAATTATCGATCACGCGCGTGCTCAGGTCAACGAAGAGGATCAGCGGGTCGAATCGATGATCGCGACACTGGAGGAGAACCGGCTGACGGCGGAAGCCGAAAGAAGAAGCGCAGAGCAGCTTCACGAGGAAGTGTCTGCCCTCCGCAAGGAGCTTGAGGAGCAGCGCAGCCGCTTCGAGGAGCAGAGAGCCCGCCTGCTGGCCAGAGCGGAGCAGGAGGCGGCCGAGGCCGTTCACAAGGCCCGGAAGGAAGCCGAGGAAATTATAGCCGACCTGCGCAGGATGGCTATGGAGGAACGGTCTGCGGTCAAGGAACATAAGTTAATTGAAGCGAAGAAGCGGCTGGAGGAAGCCGCCCCCCGATTGAATGAGAAAGGGCATCGAATCGCTGCTTCAAAGGGGACATCCTCCAGGCCGATAGAGGCCGGGGACGAGGTTCTCGTCCACAGCTTCGGCCAGAAGGGGCACGTTGTCGAGCTGAACGGAGACAGCGAAGTGACCGTCCAGTTGGGCATCATGAAAATGAAAGTGGCCAGATCGGACGTCGAGCTGGTTTCCTCTTCGGCAACGAAAAAGCCTCAGCAGACAGTGGTAACGGGAGTTAAACGGACCCGTGATGATAATGCCCGGATGGAGCTGGATCTGCGCGGTAACAATATCGAGGATTCGATTATTGAAGTGGACCGCTTCCTGGATGAATCTTATCTCGCCAATTTCACCCAAGTTTACCTTATCCATGGCAAAGGAACCGGTGCATTGCGAGCCGGAATTCAGGAATTTCTGCGAAAGCACCGGCTGGTCAAAAGCTACCGCCTTGGAAACTACGGGGAAGGCGGAAGCGGGGTAACTGTGGTGGAATTGAAATAATATAAGCTAAAAATTTTTCGCCGAATTTGAAACTATCGATTTCTTTACACGTATGAAGTAGTAATGAAACGATAAACTAAAAACTTTTTATAATAAGGGGAGGAACTAAACATGGGAATTTTCAAGCGTCTCCGTGATCTGACTGTCGCATCTATTAATGATTTGCTTGACCGTGCGGAAGATCCTGTCAAGATGTTAAACCAATTTTTGCGGGATATGGAACAGGATATCATTGAAGCCGAAGCTGCCGTCGCCAAGCAAATTGCCGTAGAGAAGAAGTTCAAGATGCAGTACGAAGAGGCCGAAGAACTGGTCAGCAAGCGGGAAGCCCAAGCCTTGAAGGCATTGGAGCAAGGAAATGAAGATCTGGCCCGCCGGGCATTGCAGGATAAGAAAGATCATCAAACCCGTTTCGAGGAAATGCAAAAGCAGTATACGATTGCTAAAGAAAATGCGGACCGTCTGCGTGCTCAGTTGAATGAAATGAAGAACGAGTACGGCAAAATGAAAAACAAGCGCGATCTGTTGATCGCCCGCGCGGAAGCTGCGAAGGCACAGAAATCGATCAACCGTGCCATGTCCGGATTCAATTCCGACAGTGCTTCCAAAGGATTCGACCGCATGTCGGAAAAAGTGCTGCAAATGGAAGCGGAAGCTCAAGCAAGCCAGTCGCTGCGCGATTCCAGCCGTTCTCTGGATGATGAACTGTCCAAGCTGGGCAGCAACGAGATTGAGGATGAGCTTGCCGCTCTGAAGGCTAAATTACAGGACAAGAAAGCGGAATAAAACGATCATCCCCCGGAAACGGCCGCCCGATGGTATGGACTTGAAATTCGGGCTGCTGATCCCATCTGGTGATGCAGGGCACGCTCGGGAGGAATACTCCGGCACCTTGGCCATAGATACTGGCCGCAGCCGCAGCCGGCTAAAGGGTGTAAATAGAGCTAAGCCACCAGGCTGTAAGCAAGCCGGTCAGTAAGAGGGCTGCAATACCGTCTTTGGGATAGGGTAGGGACATCATTGTTGGAAGGACTGGGGATTTAAGATCTCCAGTCTTTTCTACCGTTATTCATGAAGACTTGATGCCTGTAAGGGAGGATATTATGAACAAAGAGGTGGATCGACTGTTGGCTAACCCTTATTTGGAAACGCTCGCTTTTTATTCCGTTACGATTCTGGCTCTTGTTGTCTTTCTGGCGCTCTGGAATCTGGTGACGAAATATAATGTATGGGAAGAAGTTAAGAAAGGAAATCTGGCAGTTGCCCTGGCCACGGGCGGCAAAATTTTCGGGATATGTAATATTTTCCGGTTCTCCATGCTGAATAACGATACTTTGTTCGAGACGATTATCTGGTCGTGCTATGGCTTTGTCTTACTGCTTGCGGCATACTTTATCTTCGAACTTCTGACTCCCCGATTCAAAATCGACGAACAGGTGAAGCAGGATAACCGGGCGATCGGCTTTATTTCGTTCGTGATCTCGGTTTCCATATCCTACGTGGTCGGAGCCAGTGTAACCTAATTGATGCATAACTTAAGCGTGGGCAACCAATATGACATTGACATTACATCGATAAAGGAGAAGCAGCATATGAAGTATTTATGGGGCACTCTTTTTGCTCTGGCATTGGTTTTTTTGGCGGCGGGGATTTATTATTTTATTAAATACGGTTAATCTACGAGGAGAAGTCATAACTAATCTATAGGAAAGAACGGAGGACTCGCTGCTTTGGATACTAACCATCAGCCTACGATCTGTCCATGGTGCCAGTCGGAAATTGTATGGGATCCGGAAATCGGCCCGGAAGACGAATGCCCCTATTGCTTTAATGAATTGAAGGACTACCGCAGCATAACCTTAACTCTGGGGGACGATGAGGATGAAGCCGGGGAAGAGGAGGCCGCCGGTCCCGCTGACGAGGAAGCTCCGATTTGGGAAGACTGGGAGGAAGACACGGCAAGGGATCTCTATGCCGAGAATGTGGAAAGCTGCATTGACCGTCAGGAAGAGGCTCCGGAATGCTCCCATTGCCGGGAATTGATGCTTTATTCGGGAGTCTATACCGTGACCGGGCCGCAATTCACCCCTGCCCTTCCGGCCGGCTGGACTAGCGGCTTTCTGTCCGCGCCCTTTCAGATGAATATCTATCTGTGTCCCTCCTGCTTCAAAACGGAAATGTTCCTGTCGGAGTCGGACCGATTGTCGGTGATTAAGGCCTTCCGGGAGAAGGAAAGCGATTGACACTCTCGCATATCGCTGCTTGAACCTTGGCTGCATACGTGGAAAAGGAATGGGTAGTTGAGTTGGGAAGCCACGAGAAAAGCTGCAAGCATAAATTCCTGGTTCCCGTTATTCATTCGTCGTTGAAAGCAACCTCCGGAAGCTTGAATGGGATATTTGATGTTGTACCCACCTTTGCTTGACGCGCAAAGGTGGTTTTTTTTGTTTGTTAGAGCCTGATCGAAGGGACTGTATGCCATTTTTCCCCAATCCGTATAAAGACACTCATCTTTCCCGTCCCATTTGGGAATGTTAAGGAAAGTCGATTCAACGCCATTTTACCAGGGACAGGTGAATTCATGCATAATCGAGTAAAACCAGGGGCTGTCGGCCACGATGGCATGGAGTTCAAGGAAGAGTGCTTTGAACAGGATAAACAGGAGACAAGACCCCGGCTATCGGCCCAGTGTAAGCTGCTTTTGTTGGTCAATGGATTGTTTGCTACAGCCAATGCATTATCCGGAACATTCGTTAACGTCTACTTATGGAAAGTGAAGAACGATTACACAATGATTGCTACATTTGCCATAGCTCAGCAGGTAACCACGGCTCTGTTATTCTGGCTGGCGGGTAAGTGGATCAAGGAATATAACAAAATGAACGCGCTCAGGGCGGGAGTAGCCATATCCGCCATTTTTTATTCCGCGGTGCTGTGGGCCGGTGTCAAGGCGGTGGATTACGTGATTTGGCTGGGGGCCATTCAAGGCATTTCCGCGGGATTATTCTGGTCGGCCTTTAACGTTATTTATTTCGAAGTGACCGACCCTGACAACCGTGACCGGTTTAACGGGTGGGCCGGGCTGCTCGGATCGGCGGCCGGAATGATCGCCCCCTGGGTATCGGGTTTCCTGATTACTAGAATGCAGGACACGGCAGGTTATCGGGTCATTTTCACCATTTCGCTCATTATATTTGTAGTCGCGACGATTTTCAGTTTTTTCCTGAAGAAACGGAAGCCTCTCGGGAAATATCTGTGGTTCTACGGCCTGCATCAGCTTAGAAAACAAAATCACCCCTGGCGCAAAATAGGCTTGGCCATGACGGCCCAAGGAGTCAGGGAAGGGGTCTTCAGCTTCATTATCGGTTTGCTGGTTTATATTTACACGAAGAATGAGATGAAGCTGGGCAATTTCTCATTAATTACGTCTGCCGTCGGATTATTCGGTTTTATGGCGGCAGGCAGGCTGCTAAAGCCTCAATACCGCAGATGGGGGATGTTTGCCGGAGTTGTTATGATGATTGCGGTCATTTTGCCGTTTTTCTGGCAGGTCAGCTACTTCACTCTGCTTCTGTTTGGAATAGGGACGGCTTTGTTCATTCCGCTGTACTCGATCCCGACCACCTCCGTTGTCTTTGACATTATAGGTCAAAATCAGGAAAGCGCAGAACGCAGAGTCGAGTATATTGTGCTGCGTGAGCTGGCTCTCTGTCTGGGCAGAATATTGGGGGCGCTGGTTTTTATCGCGGTTGTCTCCAGAACGACGGCCCCGCTTGCGATGAACCTGCTGCTGCTCGGAATCGGCAGTTCTCCGTTGATCGTATGGATACTGCTTCGCAGCTGGCTGGGGGTCGTCAAGCCTAAGGAAAATAATGCCTAGCCGAAGATTTTGGCCATTTTCGCAGACTGAAGCTTTAGGGGCTCTTCCCTTTAGCTTGACCCCTAAAAATAAAGCCGATAAAATTAATGGGCATACAATGAATTTGGAGGCAATAAGTTTTAGCCTGCGGGGACTATTTCTTGACCTTATTTTCAAAAGGGAGCGGATACTATGGCTGTTAAAATGGCGGGATCGATTACGGAGCTGATCGGAAATACTCCGGCTGTGCGATTAAATCGGCTGGCTTCGGAGCAGGACGCCGAGGTATATGTGAAGCTGGAATCCTATAACCCGAGCGGAAGTGTGAAGGACCGGGCCGCTTATAATTTGATTCTTCAGGCGGAGAAGCAAGGAAAGCTTGCACCGGGGGCCACGATTATTGAGCCGACGAGCGGCAACACGGGAATCGGACTCGCTATGAATGCCGCAGCCAAGGGCTATCGGGCAATACTGGTGATGCCGGATAATATGACGAAGGAAAGAATCAATTTGCTTAAAGCCTATGGAGCAGAGGTTGTCCTGACCCCGGCTGCGGAAAGAATGCCCGGTGCGATCCGCAAGGCCATGGAGCTGAAGGAGCAGATTCCCGGCAGCTTCATTCCCCAGCAATTTGAAAATCCGGCCAATCCGGATATTCATAGAACAACGACGGCGCTCGAGATTATCGAGCAGACGGAGGGCAGGCTGGATGTCTTCGTTGCCACAGCCGGAACCGGAGGGACTATAACCGGAACAGGGGAAGTGCTGAAGGAGCATATTCCGGGTATACGGATTGTCGTAGTCGAGCCTAAAGGCTCCCCGGTTCTGTCAGGCGGCCAGCCCGGACCTCACAAGCTGGTTGGAACCAGTCCAGGCTTCATCCCTCCGATTCTCAACACCGGAATTTACGATGAGATCGTGCAGGTGGAGGATGAGAATGCACTGGGCACGGCCAGATTGCTGGCCTCCAGGGAAGGGATTCTGGTCGGACCGTCAGCGGGAGCCTCCGTATGGGCGGCCTTGCAGTTGGCAAGAAGAATGGGCCAAGGCAAGAGGGTGCTGTGCATTGCTCCGGATACCGGGGAACGCTACTTGAGCATGGATGTCTTTTAAAATGGCCTCGGGATTTGATCCTGGGTTTTTTGGCACATAGTAATCTTTAAATTCTTTACAGTGTTAATAGGGTGCAGAACATATATTTCATCGGTAAACACGCCCGTCCTAAGAACGGCGATAGCCGCTTATCCTTGGAAAAAACCGTGCCTATTCTAAAGCGATTATGCAGGTCTTTTTAGAGAAAAGTCGTCACATACCTGATTCTAGAGCAATAATGCACGTCTTTGGAGCGATTTTTGCGAAATGGCCCCATTTTGTGAAAAAGACCTGCACATTTGAGCGTCTTTCGCCTTCTTTTCGGAAAAGGGTACGATTTTAATGTATTTTTGCTCGTCTTTGCGTTATCTTTACCGATCCGGATGCGATGCTGGCTTTCCCTCAGGGCGTAATGTATAATCCCTTTTCGAAACAAATTCAGGGAGAGAGACCGCCTAAGAGGAAGGTTTTAGACACTGACCCTGTATGTCAGGATTGCCGGCGGAAAGGCGCAGTAAACGAGGTCGGTGCAGCGTTCAAAATTTTCATCCCCGATGGTGACTGACAGGACATGCAGGTTTGTGTTATTTTGCTTTGCACGTTCTGCTCGTTCGTTGTATAGTGGAACTATCATTTTTTAACTGGAGGGGGCCCGCGAATGAACAAACTGAAACTGCAAATTCTGGAATTGCTCAAGGAAGATTCCAGAATAGGCGCCGATTTGATTGCGACCATGCTGGGGGCGAAGCAAGCGGAGGTGGAAGCCGCCATCGCCGAGCTGGAAGAGGAGAAGGTCATTGTCAAATACGCGACAGTGGTGAACTGGAGCAAGGTCAACGATGATAAAGTGACGGCCCTGATTGAAGTGCAGATTACTCCGGAACGGGGGCACGGCTTCGACGCAATCGCCGAAAGAATTTACTTGTATCCCGAAGTGAAGTCCGTATACTTGATGTCGGGAGCCTATGACCTGCTGGTTGAGGTGGAGGGAAGAACGCTTAAGGAGGTCGCCTCTTTCGTCTCCAACAAGCTTTCGCCGATCGACCGGATTTTATCGACGAAAACTCATTTTATTCTGAAAAAATATAAACAGGACGGTATTATTTTCGAAGACAACGACGAAGATCACCGTCTCCTGATTTCGCCATAAAGGAAGTATCCGTTATGACCAAGCAAAAGGAAATGCATCAATACTTGTCACCGCTTGTCCGGGAAATCCCGCCTTCGGGCATCCGTAAATTTTTCGACCTTGTCAGCGCGAGCAAAGACATAATTTCACTTGGAGTTGGGGAGCCCGATTTCATCACTCCCTGGCACGTCCGCGAAGCAAGCTTTTATTCCCTGGAAAGGGGCAAGACGCAGTACACTCCGAATGCCGGACTATATGAGCTCCGCGAAGAGATAGCCAATTATTTGCATACCGGATTTCATCTGACGTATGAACCGAAGGACGAAATCATTGTTACGGTCGGGGGCAGTGAAGCGATCGATCTCGCTCTGCGGGCGCTTATTACGCCGGGCGATGAAATATTGATCCCCGAACCCTGCTATGTGTCCTATTCGCCCATTGCTTCGATCGGGGGAGGAATTCCGGTCGGTATAGAGACATTCGCCAAGGATCAATTCAAGTTGACGCCGGAATCGCTGAAGGCGAAGATCACTCCCCGTTCCAAGGTGCTTGTGCTCTGTTACCCGAGCAATCCGACGGGAGGAATCATGACCCGGGAAGATTGGCTGCCGATTGCCAAGCTGGTAGAAGAGAACGATCTGATTGTAATTTCCGACGAAATTTATGCGGAATTAACCTATGGTCAGAAGCATGTCAGCTTCGCATCGCTGCCGGGCATGAAGGATCGTACCATCCTCGTCAGCGGATTTTCCAAGGCGTTCGCCATGACCGGCTGGAGAATGGGATACGCTTGCGGTCATCGGGATCTGATTCAGGCGATGCTGAAAATTCATCAATATACCGTCATGTGTGCTCCCGTCATGGGCCAAGTGGCCGCAATAGAGGCGCTTAGATACGGTTTGGAAGAGAAGGACCGGATGGTCGAATCCTATAATCAGAGACGCAGGCTGGTAGTACGGGGCTTCCGGGAAATCGGTCTGGATTGTCACGAGCCGCAAGGGGCCTTCTACGCCTTCCCCTCGATCCAATCGACAGGACTGAGCTCGGAGGAATTTGCCGAGAGGCTCCTGCGGGAAGCAAGGGTGGCTGCTGTGCCGGGCAATGTTTTCGGATTGGGAGGCGAAGGGTTCATTCGCTGCTCTTACGCCACGTCTGTAAGCCAATTGAATGAAGCGTTGGATCGGATAGGCAAGTTTTATGAGAAGCTGCGGAAGTAATAATTTTCCATGGGCCAGATTTCTTTTTGCGCCTAAATATGGTATTGTTTAAAGTAGAAGAAAAGCGTTATTCTTTCTCTTCATGCTACCAAAGGGGGAATGATTATGACTGCTGCTTACCTGAATTCGGCTCCGTATCACAACCTTTTGCTTCGGGAGAAGGATTCGCATTTAAGATGGGTGACCGAACCCGCCAAGCCATCTAACGCTCTGCTTGTTCTGGAAGAAGAGATTCGGGTTTTGCGCATGCAGATGGAGCAGATGTACATGGAAGAACCTTGTTTCAACAATTCCTCCATATTGGAGATTAGCAGACTGCTGGATAAGAAAATAAACTTATATCTGGAAATGATAAGAGCCGAGGGCTGATAAGCCCGGCTCTTTTTTTCCTGCTTAATGGACAGAAAGCGCCCCCATAGAGAGAGTATAATCTCGCTAAAACGATTTCTTCGGAACAGACTCTGTGCTATCATAGTTTTGATGCGACTTTAGTGGGGGGAGAAACGTTGAAAGCGAAGCTGGGAATAGCATGGAAGCTAATCGCGGTGCTAGTTTTGGTAGTGGTGCTGAGCGCCTGTGGAAGAGAGAGAGCGGATGTCACCATCTTCATTCTGCCGCCGGGGGGAATGGACTCCTCTGTAGCGGAAACATTGGAGAATTTCGTTCAGGACAAAGTAGGGGAAACCATGTCCGTGGATCTATTCTCCAGTCCGATCTTCGACCTTAACAAGCTGATGGTCGAAATCGCCGCCGGGGATAACGACATCATGGTTCTTCCGGAAGAGCAATTCAAGGTGTTTGCCGAACAGGGAGGCCTGCCGGGTATGGACGATCTGTTCCGTCCGGAGGATTATCCCGAAGGGGTGCTCGAAGCGCCGAATGACGAGGGCAAGCTTGAGAAAAAGCTGTACGGAGTACCGGTGAGCAAAACGGAATGGCTGCAATCCGTCGGCTACAAAGGGGCGGAAATGTATGCCTTTATCCACCCTCGGGCCAAGGATAAGGACAAGGCGGCGGAAGTGTTGAAGAAAATAATGGAATCCTAGCATAGTACGCAATTGTTTTTGAGCTGATAGATTCTGCGAAGTCATGCAGTATCGCATGTATCGTTGTAATCCGTTAACGGTAGATAATAATAGACTTGTAACTTGGGGGCGCTTCCCCTATAATCTTCTAAGAGAATATAGCTTGAATAATTGAATGGACATGTAATGCCTGCAGGTCCCGCGAACGCCATCCGCGTCCGGGTTAAAAGGGAAGCCGGTGCAAATCCGGCACGGTCCCGCCACTGTAAAATGGGAGAGTCTCATTAGGCCACTGTTGAATCCAACGGGAAGGCGAGATTTACCAACCCCATAAGTCAGGAGACCTGCCTGCAAGGTGAAGCTGAAGAAATCCTTCGAGGAAAAGGAAACCGGCTGATCAGGATGATGGGGTTCATTTGTTATCCCCTTGGATCGCTGCGCCATTATGCCCTCTATCGAACGGATGGAGGGCTTTTTTCATTTAAAGCGCGGCCAGAAAAAAGCAAGTCCCTGTTCATCAAATTTTACTGCATATAGCGGTTAGACCTTTAAAAGGATTGTCATAGAAGATTTCGTGAGTCATTTCACGATGTTCTTCTTAGGGCTGCATCATAGGTTCCGGGCGAACGGCCCGGGGGCACAGGGAAGTCATTCATCGTTTCAGGCTCTTTCTCAAAAAAAAGAATAGGCGCTGTAGACAAAAGGAGAGGAAGACAATGAGTCAAGGACGGACCGCAAAGCAGATGATGCGGACAATGACAGCTCTGCTTCTGATGGCCATGCTGGCTGTCGGGCTGCTGGGCTGCGGAGACAAGCAGCAGGACCCGAAGGGCATGAGCGATCCGGCTAAAGTGCAGGACGAGAAGGGTAAGGAAAATCAGGCGGATGGTGATAAGAAGCCTGATTCGGGGGATAAGTCTGACGATGGGAAAGCGAAAGCCGGACAAACCGAATATCCGATGAAAGTTACGGATGCTTCGGGGACGGAACTGACATTCGATAAAGCTCCTGAACGGATTGCTTCTCTGGCCCCGAGCGAGACGGAAACCTTGTTTGCGATAGGAGCGGGAGATCAGGTTGTCGGCGTGGATCAATGGAGCAACTACCCCGAGGAAGCGGCGGCGAAGCCGAAGATCGGTTCTTTGGAGACTAACCTGGAGGCTCTTCTGGCCACGGAACCGGACTTGGTGGTCGCTGCAAGCAGCAACAAAAAGGTCATTGATAAAATTCGCGAAATGAATGTTCCGGTCTATTTCTCCGCACCTAAAACTTTGGATGAAGTGATCGAAAAAATCGAGACGATGGGCCTCATCATGAACAAGCAGGAAGAGGCCAAGAAGGTGGCCGAGCAGATGAAGGCCGACCGGCAGAAAGTCGTAGACGCCGTCAAGGATGCACCGGCCAAGAAGGTCTACATGGAGTTCTCCCCGGGCTGGACCGTGGGGGAAGGGGAGTTCATGGATGAGCTGGTCAAGCTTGCCGGCGGAACGAATATAGCCGCAGGGGAGAAAGGCTGGTTCCCGATCGATCCGGAGAAGATCATTCAGGCTAATCCGGAAGTCATTCTGTATGCCGAAGGCGGAGGAATGGAATCGATTCTCGAAGAAATCAAGAAGCGTCCGGGTTGGGATCAAATCGATGCGGTCAAGAACGGAGCTCTATATCCGATTGATAAAGATATTATCAGCCGGGTAGGTCCGCGTTTGACGGAAGCGCTGCTTGAAGCGGCCAAGGCGATTCATCCGGATCTGGTGAAATAAGATGAAAGCGAAGCTGTTTGCTTATGGAGGAGGAGCCCTTATGCTCCTCCTGCTTTCCGTTACACTGAGCTTATCCTTCGGCTCGGCCCAAGTGCCGATAGGCGATGTGTGGAGGATTCTGTTCCATGCCATCCCGGGCATAGGAGATTCGATCCAGCCCGACTGGTCACCGTCCGATGAATCGATCATTCTGAAGGTCCGATTATCGAGAGTTGTGCTTGCCATCCTGGTAGGAGCATCGTTAGCCATAGCGGGGGCGGGCTTTCAAGCCGTACTGCGGAATCCGTTGGCTGATCCCTATACGCTTGGAGTCGCTTCAGGCGCCTCGGTGGGGGCGGCTTTCATCATTCTGTTCGGGCTGCAGACCTTTATCGGCCAATGGTCCATTCCGGTCGTTGCCTTTACTACCGGGATGACGACCCTGTTCATCGTTTACAAGCTGGCCAGCACCCAGGGGAAATCGCAGCTGGAAACCCTTATTTTATCCGGGGTGGTCGTGCAGGCTTTTCTCGGGGCATTCGTATCCTTCATGGTTTCGCTGTCCGGAGAGGTCGTGAACGAAATCCTATACTGGTTAATGGGCAGCCTCTCGATGCGGAACTGGGATTATTCCCTGCTGCTGCTGCCTTATTTGGGAGTCGTTGTGGTCATTCTGATCGGCTTCAGCCGGTCGCTGAATCTGCTGGCCCTGGGCGAACGTCAGGCAGCACACCTGGGAGTGCACGTGGAAAGGACCAAGCTGATCGTGCTGGTAGTCTCCACCTTGGTAACGGCAGCGGCGGTATCCGTATCGGGAGTCATCGGCTTCGTCGGACTGGTCGTGCCTCATCTGGTCCGTTTGATCGTAGGGCCCGATTACCGGATCATCATTCCCATCTCGACCATTGTCGGCGGTATTTATGTGCTGTGGGCCGATACGATAGCTAGAATCGCCCTGAGTCCGAGGGAGATCCCGCTCGGTGTAGTAACCGCCATTATCGGGGCGCCATTCTTTGCTTATCTGCTGAACAAGCATAAACATAAGAGCCGGGGGTGAATCCGATGATTGAAGTGAACGGTGTGAATAAAGCATATGGGAAAAAACAGGTGCTGCAGGATATCGGATTTCACGTTGCCCAGGGGGAGTTCTTCGGCATCATCGGGCCGAACGGCAGCGGCAAATCCACTCTGCTTAAGCTGATTTCCGCTCTGGAGCCGGCGGATACGGGAGCCATCAAGCTGGACGGCCGCGATGCGCGTAGCTACTCACGCAAGGAGCTGGCCCGCTGGATGGCCGTACTGCAGCAGGACGCTCTACCACCCATCGGCTTTAAGGTGCGAGAAGTGATCGAAATGGGGCGGTATCCTTTTCAAAACTGGCTCGGCGATGAGAAAGACGACAGCGGGGCGGTCATTGCTAAAATTATGGAACGGCTGAACTTGAATGCTCTTGCCGAGAGGTCGCTGGAGCTGTTAAGCGGAGGAGAACGGCAGCGGGTTGCCTTGGGCAAAACGATGGCGCAGCAGCCACGGCTGCTGCTGCTGGACGAGCCCACCACCTTCCTTGATATCGGCTATCAGGTGCAGATGATGGATTATGTGAAAAGATGGCAGACCGAGGAACGACTGACGGTGGTCGCTGTTCTTCATGATTTGAACCTCGCCGCCCAATATTGCGACCGGATGCTGGTTCTGCATGAAGGCCGAATGGTCCGCATCGGGGCCCCTCATGAAATGATGACGGGCGAGCTCATCCATGAAGTTTATGGAACGATGCCTACGGTCATAAGTCATCCCCGGAGCGGCATCCCGCAAATTTTGCTCAACCCGCACAATCCCGCGGAGGAGTATTGATTATTAACTCAACTTTCGCAGCTTAAATTCGGCAGATAGGCCTTGATGTAGCTGGGTAAACCAGCAAACCATTGTTGGAGTTGC
>NZ_JBQCLK010000019.1:0-111641 GCF_051966115.1 Paenibacillus sp. SAFN-117 | reverse complement strand
TACGACCTACCTTCGCCAGCCGTAAAATAATTATAGCGTACAACCCTATTTTCATCATCTGATGGTGCCGCGGTCAGCAGCATGGGGGTCTACCTTGAAAATCCATCCATTTTCATCATCTGATGGTGCCGCGGTCAGCGGCATGGGGGGCTAAATGGATTTCATCCAGCTAGAATGCTCCTTTAGAGCGTTATATGAAAACTAACAGGAAAATATCTCCACTTAGTTTCGTTATTTTTACAGTTTGGCTCATTTTACCTGCATAAAATCCAGCTAGATCATCAGCAATAAAGATCACTTGGTTGTAAATGTGGTAAAACTTTTCCGCACCGCGCGAGATCCCATTGCGCGGTGTATGGCGTCGCATAACGGTGGTCAACCACCTTATGGAGCCACTTTTCCCTGTGTTAGGAGGCAGCTATGCCGTTAGGAATCTTTGGTTACTCACCCTGTGGTAAAAAAGACTGCACAGTCCAAGCAAACCGCTTAGACTGTGCAGTTCATTTTGAACGTGATACCTTCGCGGAATCCCCACAGGCGACTCAGCGTGGAAGGCAATGCATCCGACACCGCGTGGACGAAAGTGCGAGGCAATGTACCCGACACCGTGTGGACGAAAGTGCGAGGCAATTCATCTGACGCCGTGAGGACGAAAGTGCGAGAAATTGCAGTGCTTCCGAAGAAGTTGAGGACGAAGATGCGAGACCTATGCTGTGCAAGCGAAGAAATGCGACAATGAGTGCGGCCTCTATCCAACTTGGCCATGCCGTGTAACCGAAGAAGTGTGCCGAGAAGTGCAGACAATAAGCGCAGTATCCGGTCTAGCCATTGTAATGCACCCGCAGGAGCGTGGCCGATGAAATGTGGACCATAAATCGAAGGCTATCCAGCCAATCCAGTGCGACCGAAGGAGCGTGCAGAGAAGTGTTGACGATCAACGAAGCCGATACACATGCCGTGCCTATTACGCTTATCCTTTCACCGCTCCGACCAGCTGACCGTGTATGAAGTATTTTTGCACGAAGGGATAGACAATGATAATAGGCAGGACGGTCAGCATTAGCGCTGCCATTTTGATATTCTCCGGATGAACACGCGGTTCGCCTCCGATGAGGGCCTCCTGGGTTTGCTGATCGATAAATTGAGAAGCACTGATCAGAATTTCCCGCAATTGCAGCTGAAGTGTCCATAGTTGGCGGTCACGGATATAAATCAACGCATTGAACCATTCGTTCCAATATGCGACAGCGCTGAACACGACGAAGGCCATCGTCATCGGCAGAACAAGCGGCAGAATGATATTCCACAATATACGCCATTCACTGGCCCCGTCTATTTCCGCCGATTCCATCAGCTCCTGGGGCAGTTGATTGATCTGGTTGCGAAAGACGATGATATAGAAGATGCTGATGATTTGCGGCAGCACAAGGGCGGCGTATGTATTGGTCATCCCCAGACCATTGACAAGAAGATAAGTCGGAATCAAGCCGCCGCTGAAATACATCGGAATAATCAAATAAATGAACAGCGCCGATCTTCCCAGCAGATGCTTGTGAGCCATCACATAACCTGCCGCAAGCGATAAAGCAATCGTCAACACGGTATTCACCACAGTCAAGCCGACGGTATTAAGGAAGGTCCGCAAAAACTGCTTGCTGTAAGCGAGCTCGTGATAAGCTTTCAGCGAAAAGCCTTTAGGCCACAAGCCTATTTTTCCAGTGGCGAGGGCTTCGTAGTTACTCAACGAAATAGCTATCGCGTTGATAAACGGAACGAGAATCGAAATAGAAAAAGCAATGAACAGCAAGTAATTAAAAATAATAAAAATTTTGCGCACCGGTGATAGATAGCTCATCGCTTAGCCCCCGCCTTTCTAATATAGTCCCAATCCGACGAGCTTCTTGGAAATCCGATTTGCGGAAATAAGCAGAATGAACCCGAGCAAGCTCTGTACTAAGCCAATGGCTGTCGTCAAGCTGTACTGCGCCTCCACCAGACCGATCCGGTAAATATACGTGCTCGTTACATCGGAGACATCCAGAACCAGCGGATTCTGCAGTGTAAAAATCCGGTCAAACCCTACGGAGAATATGCCGGAAAGCCGGAGCAGCAGCAGTAGTACAATCATCGGCACCATCGCCGGAAGAGTGATATGCCAGATTTGACGAATGCGGCTCGCCCCGTCCATCATTGCGGCCTCGTACAAGCTTGTATCGATTCCCGCAATAACCGCAAAATACAGGATGGCGGACCAACCGACATTTTTCCAAATTTCCGCAAATACGGCGATTCCCCGAAACAACCCCGGCTCCGTCATGAAGAAGATCGGTTCGATACCGAACCATCCCAGAAGGGTGTTCACCATCCCCGCCTCCGGAGACAGCATTTGGTAAAATACGCCGGAAACAACGATCCACGACAGGAAGTGCGGCAGATATGAGATGGTTTGAATGATTTTTTTGAACCGCATGTGGATAATTTCGTTCGCCAATAAAGCAAACAGGATCGGTGCGGTAAAGCCGAAAGCAAGATCGTAAAAGCTGATGATCAGCGTATTTTTCAGTACCTTCCAGAACGTATCATCCTGCAAAAAATAGACGAAATGCTTGAAGCCCACCCAGGGGCTGCCCAAGATCCCTTTGTAGGGTGAAAAATCTTTAAACGAAATAATGATGCCATAGAGAGGAATGTAATGGAAAACAAATAATAGAAGGATAGTCGGAGCCAGAAGCAAATATAGCGCAAAAAGCGTTTTTTTATACACCCTCTTTTTCCGTATCGGAACGGGCGTGGCGGAAGATTGCGGTGTGGAATTGATAGCCATGATCCCACCTCCAATAGAGAATTCAGTCCGCAGAGCAGGCAGGAGACACTTGCCATGCGGATAAGCTTAGGATTTCGTCTGCCGTTACCAGTCTACCTCTTTCACGCCAAACCCTCTTAGTTTTTCTTTGTGATCATTCATGTATTTGGTATATTCCTCATAAATAAACCCGTACTTATTGCCGAATTCAGCCACCTTCTGGTCAAACTGCTCCATCGTAATGCGACCCATGATCGCCTCGAACGTCGCCTGTGAGATGAAATTATTCGCTTCACCCCTTTTTCGGTTGGCCTCGTCGGACAATTGGGCGAAATGGCTTAATCGGCGCCCCTTATCTTTGGCATAGCCTTCCCAGGTTTTCAAGCCTTCCATCCTTCTGTCAAACTCTTTTTTATTCATGACCTGTTGAGCAGCGGCTATACTGGAATCCTTGCGGTCGCTGAAACCGAAGAGAATGGCGAGATGCAGCTTATAATACTGGGTCTTGTCGGATAGACCCTTGCCTTCAATCGGCACCTTCTTATCCCCCTGGACTGTATAGTCCTCGCCTTCCATGCCCCAGAAGATCATGTCGTGGAGTTCCTCTGAAGCCAATGCCTCTATAACCTTCCAGGCTTCGTCAGGATGCTTGGATTGGCTGGAAATGTAGATCCCGTGATCGGTAATAGGAAGTCCTTCGTAAGGTTGAGCATATTTCGGGTCCTTCAATACGGCCGGGTATTGCTTGAGGGCCGGGGATAACTGCCATTCCATATGCTGCTCCTGCGGCAGTTTCGCCTGTCCGGTCGGAATAAATTGATCTGCCTGATTGTATTCAAACAGAACGTCCCTGTTTCTTTTCTTGTCTCCATATTTCACGTTATCGTTCGTTGCAAATTCTTTATCGAGAATACCTTCTTCATACAACATCTTCATGGTTTGTACAGCTTCACGATATTCCGGAAGCATAAAATTGCTGATCACCTTGCCATCCTGTACGCGATAATCATACGGAAGCGCACCGTACCAGAAGAAAATAGGCAATCCGCCAAAGCCGAGCGCGGTGTCGGTATTGGCCACGCGATTGGAGAGGATTAACGCGTTCGGTTCAGCCTTATGCACCTTCCTCATAAACTCTATCCAACCATCCACTGATTCCGGATATTCACCGTCATTGTATTTAACCAGCATGTCATAGCGTACAGCGACTCCTGCGCCTTGGGGCGAGCTTGTATTGCGCATCGGTATACGGTAGTAATGTCCGCTCGGTGATTTGGCCAGCTCCATCATTTCCGGTGTAATCACTTTTTTCACAGCCTCGGATTGGTCGTAATATTTCTTCAAGTCGATAAGACCGCCCTGATCCGCTGTCCGGTAAGCTTCCGTCGGATACCAGCTATGAACGAGATCGGGCAAGGAACCGGAAGATAGCATCAGATTATACTTGGTTTTGAAATCCTGATATCCGGGCACCTCGAGCTCCAGATCAACCCCCGATTTTTCCTTGATCAGGTTGATATACGGATTATCGCTCGGATTGACGCCATCGGGATGTGCCATTCCGGAATTGCCCATGAAGAGCTTCAGCTTGACGGGTGCCGACGTTTTCGTCTGGGGGCTGGCTCCCGGCTTGGATTCGTCCGGTGTCGATGTAGCGCTCGGGCTGCCGGAATCCGAACATCCGGAAATCGTCATACTGCACACCAGGGCCGCCGCGGTCAACAGAACATTGGAATGCTTTTTGAATTTTGCCATGCTCAATAGACCTCTCCTCTCGTCTGTTACATGAATGTTTGCGCTTTCATAATATAGATAGAGGAATGTTATGCTATTCCAAGTACTATTATGACTGAATATGAAAGAAGGAACTGCTATGGCGAATCGTTAGGACCAGGTAATCATTTTGGTTTTCGCTCTGCGAATTTGGCAAAAAATAACTGCACAACCTAAGCTAACCGCTTAGACCGTGCAGTATTCTTTGAACACTTACGTTGCTATTTGGGCGACTCAATCTGATATCGATCGATTTCATACCCGACCTCGTCATACAAAATCACTTCGTCGTCTTCGCCGTCCCATATGCTCTCGGTAGTCCAGATAAAATATCGATTGCTAAATACCGTCCCGCTGCTCTCCCTTATCCCGCGAACAGCACTTTCTCCGGTCATGATAATCATTCGACTGGCTGAACCTATTACAGTACCTTCAGGAAACTGAAACGTTGCTCCTCCCTTGGAACTGACCAATGTCCAGCCGGAAAGGTCTTTTTCGTCCATTTCGGGGAAGTTGGAGATGATGACTGCCCCATCGGCATCTATTCGCGAGATTCCTACCGGATGATACATAGAATGTACCCCATCCAAGAGCTTTTCGCCATTCACACCTATTTTTCTATCTATCGCTTGCCAGTTCAGTTCATCCAAGAAGGAATACCAGATAGAGCTGCAGCAGACTGAACTCGCATACCCGCTGGAGATCATGGACGCATCGAAAAATGTGCCGTCTTCCAGAAAGACAAAGCCTCGGGGGATATCCAACGGCTCCTCCTTCGATTCTACCCATTGGACCCAAACCACTTGATTATCTAAATGCTCTTTGGTGTATTGATAAGCCTTCTGGATAGCGATCTCTCCGTAACTACTTTCCATCGATCCGACATCGACACCGGCTAACCTAAGCTTTTGTTCTTCCCCGTTCCAATCCACCAGCAATGTAATTCCGTCTATAACCTCTTTCACCTTGACTTTGGTTTTAGGAGCGCAGCTTCCTACCACTTTATAAGCCTTGTCTTCCCAGCCTACCAAACAGCCTAACGCATCCCCCAGCTTCCTGACCGGAATATAGGAAACTCCATCTCGTATTTCTATCGGAAAATCCATAGGCTGACCGTTTCGAATCGCCAAACCTTGCTCTATGGAATAACGGATGACGCTTTCTCCCTTAGTTATTTCGATCTCATGAGTCGATGCTTCCCATGTCACGGTGGCTCCCATGGATTCTCCCGCCTGTTTCAGAGGAACATAGGTCGTTCCGTTCTCAAGAAACGGAGAGCGTTCGAACTCAACTTGTTTACCGTCCACATACACAGTCGGAGGCCTTACAGTCCCATAATCGTTCGGGTTATACAAGGGCGCCTCGAAATCAACCGGGCTGATGAGAATCATTTCCTCCCAGGTTAGAAGCTGGTCCATCATCTCCTTGGTTAACCGTGTATGGAAACGGATAGGATGTACTTTGGCCAATGCAGGCGAATCCCCGAAGACCTCTCTGAATTTTCGCTCAAATTCCGAAGCCTTCGCTTCTCTTACGATCATGGCGGCTTCGATGGACTCTTCATCTTCTGCTGATTCCGCCCATTTTCTTAATTCCTGGCTAAGGAAAGGCTTCGAGTAATATTCGGGGTCCGCCCATCTGAATTGATCTATTGGAGTCACCTCGAGCTTATCCGAAGGAATAATTTTGCCGTAATCTTCAATGATGATTGATTGTAACGGCCCTTCTTTCGCCGATGATGCTTCGGGCATAAAGGCAAGGCCGAACAAAAGGGTGACTAAAAAAAACCTAAACTTGAAGAACAATTCTATCTCGTCCTTTCTATATGAACTTGCTCGAATCCTGGGAAATGTTTAAAACAACCTGCCCCGTTTTTCCTCAAGGCAGGTTGTCTTATCTATTAAGGACGTACTTTTCCAACGATATCCAGGGAAATATGGGAATCGGTCCTAACTTTCACCCCAATGGTATAAATCCCAGGTTTAGGATTGGGAATGCTGACATGTCCATAAGGGTTTTCACGCGATTGTTCTTCATTTTCCGTGAACTTTGGATCTTGGAATATATCTTGGCCAGGTTCCCATACAACCAAATCAGCATCTCCTGTATATTCTGTAGAATTTAACATGGTAATATTTAATGGAACGGAAGTATCCGTAACTTGCATTTGAAGGGTATAGCGATATCCAGATTGCCCCATAAACTCCAATTTATATAAATCCCGGTTATCGTCAAAAGACCCAAATGAATATCCACCGGATTCTTTTACGGAATCATATACGAGTAGATTGCCGTTTCCATAAAACACATCGAATCCAGATGGTCCCATATCTCCTACAACCAATTGGGGGATCGTTCCTCGCTTTATTGCTGCGGATTTCATAAGTGCATATGTCCCGGCTACCGCTGGTGCAGACAGGGATGTTCCGCTTCGAGAAAAGTATCTGTTGCCAGATCCGGCAAGTGCAGCTTGGATATTTTCTCCGGGTGCAACCAATAATGGCCCCTCCGACCCTATGCCTTTGCCCGAAAATTCACTTCCCCCCATCCCCCAGCACTTGGGTCTTTAATACTTCCAATAATGTAGCGAGTTGTTTTGGCTATCGGGTTGATAGTGTTAAAAAATTTGCGCCCATCTACGGATCCCTTCTCGCCACCGAAATTACCGGCTATCACGAAAACAGGAATTCCCATATCATTAAGTTCATTGATAAGAGTACGAGTATATCCTAGATTAGGATCCGTATAATCTGTGTGTATACTAACGTTAACTGCGTCGATACTGTATCTGTCTGCATTATCTCTTACCCATCTTAATCCAGAATCAAGATGAATAGTGGAGGTTAATTTATTCTCTTCATTTAACACTTTCACACCCACTAACGCCGCGCCTGGCGCATATCCGGCCGCATTTGAATTACCCTTGCCCGTACCGGCAATGATACTTGCTACCGCTGTTCCATGACCGTGTTTATCGTTCGGGGAGCCTGAATTACCGACGGGATCAAACCAACCAATAACTTTTCCGTTACCTAGATCAACATGGGTTGTGTCAATTCCCGTATCAAGCACAGCTATGACGATATCTCGGTTAGAATAAGAATTTTCGTTTCCATCCAAATTTCCAGTAACACCAAAATCCGTACGTGCTTGTCTTGCTCCTGTAAAAAATGTTGATTCGTACAGTTGCATATCAATTGAATCTTGTTCAAAACCAGTACCATCCACCATGCCGTAGTTTTGAGATGGAATGTTGTCTCCAATGAGCAAAACCTCGGACCACGTCAAAAGCTCCTTGATCTGTTTCTTATTTAACGTAACATTATATTGTAAATCATGTACTTTTTCGAATGTAGGCAAGTCCCCGAATGTTTCCTTAAATTTTTTCTCGAAATCTTGTGTGCTCGCATCATAGTCCCAATGCAGCATAATGATGGATTCGATGGTATCTTCGTCAGATGCATGTTTAAACCATTCCACCAGCATTCCGCTTAACGCGGGGTCAGTTGAACCCGTAATGTGCAATTCATCAGTAAATTTGTTCCATGATTTTATCGGAATCGTCTTGTTTTCTACCTTCTTCAGGCTATCTTTATCGATCATGATTACATTTGAATGCATGTCTTGAGCTGTTGCGGCTGTTGGCAAAATAGTAGCGCTAAACAAAATGACAGATAGTAATAGAGCTTTTAGCTTATTCAACAATTAATCTCACCCACCTACTAGAATTTATCAATTTGATTATTTGAATGCTGGCCAGCAGTTCAAACAAATAAAATTGAAAAAATAGTAAGTACATGCAAGGCAAGAAAATAATAAGCACTATGCGTTCATTGGCAAGTTAATTCATATCCCACTTAATTGGAATATACCATATATATTGAAAATTATCCCACAAATTTGACAAATTTGTTACAGTTTTTATCAGAACTTTCTAGAAAATTCTACAAATATATTCTATATCAAAATGCTTTTCCTTACGAAACCTGGAAAGGTTATTCGGGCAAAACAAGCTATTCCACTTTCTAACGAAACTGCATATCGCTATTCATCAAAATTGAAGATCATAGAGCAGGTTTTCGCCCAAATAAGGATTGTGAGTTTCGTTATATTTGAAATGGTATCGTTTTTAAGGCAAATAACGTTACCCAGATTCGTTAGCGAGATTGAAACCGGATGGGAGCCGGGCAGATGACCACCATGCCCCCGGCCGCGGCACCATCAGATGATGAAAATAGATGGATTTTCAAGGAAGTTATTCCGGAGATAGAAAATCAGGCACTGATTTCCAGGTTGAGCCTTAAAGCCTTGCCACTCAATGATCGGCAATGCTGTCCATGCTGCGGGTCCGATCAAGCGGTCAGCCTTTTCAAAAGATAACCCCCCCTAATCCCTATCAACGCTATAGATTAGGCCTTTCGAAACAAAACCAGAAGACTATCTTTGTAAAGATTTGTTATATTTCCATCAACAATGGTTGACGGAAGCCCGATCCAATAATATATTAAAGGTAACCAAGCACAAGCCTAATTTGTGGTAATATAGTAAATGACTGCACTACTAATTGCATAATTCGAAGGTGGAGACCATGAGAAAACCTTTGAAGCCAGCTTCTTCTCTTTTGGATGGAGACGGTTTCTTTGAATTTCTTATGGTCTTTTTTGTAATGCCTTTCCTATGGACGACCAAGCTTCGAAAGGGGGTGACGGCAAGATCAAGCAATACCGTTAGCAGTAAGAACCATTAAGCCGAGGAGGTAGAAAATGATAAGAACAAAATTCAATCGATGGCTGTCTTCCGCACTTGTATTGTGCATGGTATTTTCCCTTCTGTTTTCTTTTTCCCCTGCCGGCTATGCATCCGCACAGCAGGTTCAGCCTGCAGCTCAGACCACGGTCGACCATGATCAACTGCCGCACTTTCTGATTACGGAGATCGTCCCCGATTCATCGAATATTGACGGGGCCGACGGCTATGAATTTGTTGAAATTTACAACAACACGGATCAGCCTATCAACTACAAAGATTGTAAGCTCATCTATCGCTACCCGAACGGCCTGGAGTATGACCAGGTATGGAAGACTATCCCCGAAGAAGCGATCATTGAACCGGGAGCCACCCTGGTCCTGTGGATTACGAACAATGCCAATCAGAATGCGACAGTAGCCGATTTTAATGCCAACTATGGAACCAATCTGGTTGAGAACAAGGACATCGTCAGGACTGAAGTGAGCGGCGGAATGCACAACAGCCGCGAGAGGACAATGATCATCGCCACCAATACCGGTTACGAGCTTGTCCAAGCCAGCTATAACGTAGGAGTGAAGGATACGGCGCCGGATAAAGGAATTTTCTACAAATATCCGGAAGACGGCTCCACCACCATGCAGTTGATCGGCAGCGCGACAGATCCGGCCACTCCCGGATCCGTCAGTCCGGAACAAATTCCGCCTGAACCAGTCAAGATCAAGCCAGATAATGTACCTCCGGTCATCGAAAATCTCACTGACCAGACGGGGATCGGAGACGCCCAAGACATTCAGATCGTTGCGAATACCCGTGACGATGTCATGGTTCTAACTTTTACCCTGCATTACAGAAGCGAGAAGCAGAGCGAATATACCAGCGTCAATCTGAAAGTGAGCCGGGAAGACTCCCTGTTCCACCATACCATTGATTTCCTGGATTTCCTAGGAAGCAGCTATGTAGAGTATTATTTCACGGCTTTCGACGGAACGAACGAAACGGTTAGCGATATTTACAGAATAGATATTGTTCAGGAGCTTCCCAGCCCGAGATTGAATTGGCAGGACGGGGACATTCTGACGGGCCGCTCCACCATTGTAGCTTCCGCCGACGGGGTCAGCCCGGATGATTTGAAGCTGTTCATTGACGGGACGGAAGCGAACGATACTTACCGGTCCTTGGAGAAAAACGCCTATTTCGCATTTGAAGCCGACGGCATAAATGCCGGTTACAAAAACTCGGTCAGCTTGGGAAGCGACATCATCCGCCTCGTTGACACGGATATTAACGGCTTTGAAACGGTCATTGTCCCGGTGGCCCCGATCAAGTTTCATCAGAATAATAACACCGTGACGCTTCGCGCCGGCTCTACCAAATCCGCCATCGAAGAAGATCCGCAAGAAAATCTCGATGATTTCGATGTGCGCAATGTCCGGCTTATTCTAAGCGATGGAACCGTTGTCAGAGACCCCCGATACAGCGATCCTAACGAAATTCTGGATATGGGGGACAATGGAAGATACCTGCCGGTGGTCGACTTCACCTTCGACATTCCGCAGGACAAGCTGACTTCCAAAGCTTATGTATGGGATACCTCTGCCATATCGGAAGGCGGTCATCTGATCCGGGTCACGACTCCGGAGCAAGGCGAAGCGACAGCCCGCATCCGGGTTGATAATTCCGCTCCTTTCATCCAGACGACTCTGGAAGAGGGCAAGCTGTACAAAGGCGCCTTTACTATCGACGTCACCGTGACGGATAAAGTGGCCGGGGTCGACAAGGTAGAGATTCTGCTGGACGGCCAACCGATCGAAGTTCCTTACGCGACCTCCTCGGCGGCTATGAAGCCTGGCGAGCATTACCTGCAAGTTTCCGCCCTGGACAAAATAGGCTTGAAGAGCGAAAAGAACGTTCGGTTCTCGACGGTAGAGGAAACCCCGCATCAGCCTGAACTGATCAGTCCGCAGGACGGGGCCGCGAATGTAGATCCTCGCCCGACTTTAAGTGTTAAAGTATCCGATCCGACGGATGACGAGTTGGACGTAACCTTCTATCAAGGTTATAAATACAATGCAGTCACCCCAGGCAAGGTCCGGGTATATAAAAATGCTACCGATACGGAGCCTCCCCGCTCAGCCGCTCCAGACGGCGAAGTAGCCTTGACGGAAGCGGAGCTCGCGACCCTGGCGTCCGTGGATCAGCAATATGTCACTCTGGACTCGACTACCCAGTTTCCTTACCTGCGCTTTGAAGTCGAGTTGGACGGCAATATGACTGCACAGGATACGGTAGAGGTGGTCTGGAAAGGAAATTCCTTGGCCAACCGCAAAGTGACGATGTATGCCTGGAATTACACGGAAAACCGCTGGAAAGCCGTCGATTCCTTCGTGACCAAGTCCGAGGACGATTTTACGCTAAGCGGCACCGTTGACGTTAACGATTACGTGCGTGAACAGAAGGTCAACGTCATCGTTCAGGATCAGATTCCGACGCCGGACGAGTACGATTATACCTTCGTGTGGATGACGGATACCCAGTTCTATACAGAGGTATTCCCGGGGATTTACGAATCCCAGGTTAACTGGATCGCCGAGCAGGTGGACAACATGAAGATCGATTATGTGATCCATACCGGAGACATCGTCAACGTGCACGATTACGAAATCCAATGGCAGCGTGCCGATCAGTATATGAAAGTGCTGGATCAGGCCGATATTCCGTACGGAGTGCTGGCCGGTAATCATGACGTCAAGGATTTGGGTAACAACGAGTTCGACTATTCGAACTATTATCGTTACTTCGGGGAGGATCGTTTCCAAGATCGGCCTTATTATGGAGAGTCGTACAAAAATAACCGCGGTCACTACGATCTGATTTCCTCTCACGGCAATGACTACATTATTGTCTACATGGGCTGGGGAATCGGAGAGGAAGAAATCGCTTGGATGAATCGGGTGCTCGCGGAACATCCGGACCGCAAAGCCATCCTTTGTTTCCACGATTATTTGACGGCTAACGGCAGCCGGGCGGAGATTGGCGACATTCTGTACGACAGGGTGGTTGTACCGAATGAGAACGTCGTGCTGGTGCTGAACGGCCATCGCACCGGCAGCACGCTACGAACGGACGAAATCGACGATAACGGAGACGGAATTACAGACCGTAAAGTGTATCAAATTTTGACGGATTATCAAGGGCATGGCGAAGGCGGCGACGGCTTCATGAAGCTGTTCCATTTTGACACGGCCACGGATACCATCTATGTCAATACGTACTCTCCTTATAAGGAAAAGTATAACTACTATGACCCGATAGAATTTCCGGGTAAGGACGAATTCACACTGGCTCTTAGCCTGGAGCCGCAAATCAAGCGGGTAGCCACCGATTACTTCGAAGTCAACCTTTACTCCGATACGGTAATCGGAACGGCGAACGGAATACCGAGCGGACAGACGGCCAGCATCGAATGGGATGGACTGGCTGCCGATCAAACCTATCAATGGTATGTAATCGCGGCGGATGCATTCGGAGGCCGGATCGTTTCCGACATCTGGAGCTTCACCACCGGAGCCGGTTCGGAGCTTCCCGCCCCAAGCCACCTGAGGGCAACCGGAACGACAAGCACCACCATCGATCTGGCTTGGGACCCGGTAAGCAGCAGCGGCCGGAACATCCATTATGAATTATATAAAGATAATCAGCTGCACGCTGCGGTCACAGAAGCTGTATATACGGTGACCGGGCTGGCTCCGAATACGGAATACCGTTTCTACGTGGTGGCTGCGGATGACCAAGGATATAAATCCGCGCCCAGCGAGGCGATTTCGGTGAAGACTTCTCCTGCCGCACCGGCTGACGGACTGCCTGCTATACGCCGGTTAGTAGACGACTATATCGCTTCCGGCGATTTAAGCGGCCCGTTGGCCAAGCAGTTGAGCAATACTCTGGACCAGGCCCGGCAGCAGTATGATAAGGGACGGTTGGAGCAAGCCGCCAGAGATCTGGAGAAATTCCTGAAGCATTTGAATAACAAAGCCATGCAGCGTCACATTTCAGAGGAAGCGAAGGAGCATCTGGAGCGGCAGGTCAACTCGTTGCTGCAGCAGTGGCGTTCATAGTACGTTTGAAAAAGCCGGGGAAGCAAAGCTGCTTCTCTGGCTTTTTTGTTGAGTGCGGCATCAGATTCTGATTGTTGTGGTGTCCGTTTCTAGCTACGTTTTCTTGTATCTCGATTGTTTAACACAAGTTCGAAAGTCCCATTGACAACGCTTTCAAACAGTCCGTATACTAAATTGTAAACCAGAACTAAATCAGGGACATTTTCCGATTGACGGTTATTGCATCATTCAAGAAGAGACGGCTGTCGCCCCTTGTCCAAGGACGTACGGTTTCTCGAGGAAGTATAAGAACTTTAAAAAAGCTCCTGACGGAGCTCTATAAATATCCACTGGGAGGTATTCAAAGAATGGATAAAGAACAGCTTCCACATGGCTTGGAAAAAGATACTAACCCGCAGGAAATCCCCTCTCCCTCCATCAGCCGAAGAAAGGTGCTGAAGGCCCTCGGCATGGGAGGTGCCTTGTTGGCGGGAAGCGCCGCACTCCGTCCGGGACTCGTATTCGCGGATAATCCGGATTCGTCCGGCAATTCCGATGCCGCCGCTCTGTCCGGAGGCAATCAGGCCCGTTCGGTGCTTCATGTGCCGAATGTAAAAACGCTTCTTGAGCTTCCCAAGGGGCAGCTCAAGGATGGCGTGAAGGTGCATGTAGGAGGATATTATTCAGACGGTGATGGAGGGGCCAAGCTGGTTCGCTGGGCGGCCTCGAGCACCAAGGCCGATAACGGGGGAACCGTTCACGCGCCAACCGGCACAGGACAACAGCCCGGACGCTGGGAAACCGTGCATAACGGAGTGGCGGATTTCCGCTGGTTCGGTCTGTTCGGCGCGGACAAGAATGCCGATGCGGCCTTGGATGCCATGGTGAACGACGCTTCCATTCACCGGATCGAAGCTCATACCGATCTGAATTTCGCCAAGCGCCATATTTTTCACCGCAGCGGCGTTGAAATCGACTTCCATGGACATACGATCACGACGGAAGGAATCGAGCTGAATACGAGGGATAATCCGTTCGGAGCCGTTCTCTTCTTCCAGGGCACGGCAACCGGAGAAACCCAGACGGTAACGCTGAGTACGGATCTGGCCGAAGGAACGGACGTGCTGGAAGTAGCCAATGCCTCTGCCTTCCAAGTGGAGGACTGGTGGCATGTCCAGGTGAAGAATCTTCCGCAGGGCAGCGCGCAGCGCGAACTGGATTATTTGCTCAAGGTTACCGAAATCATAGACGGCACCCACATTCGGGTCAATTACAAGCTGGGTTGGGCCATTGCGTCCGGCCGGCAGGTTACTTACCGGAAGATGGCCCCGGTCTTCCGCTGCAATGTGAGAAACATGAGGTTCGTTGGCATCGCCGTCCCTCCTAATGGATCGACTAACCAGAGACCGTTCGATACCTGGGACCAAATCGGCTCCAATCCGGTCGCCTACGAATTTGCAGTGGAATGTGATGTATCCGGTATTCGGGCCACCAAGGTGTTCTGGCCGGTGATTATGCGGCGATACTGCTCCCACTATGTGACAGAACGCTGTGAGCTAATCAACCCGGAAGAGAGAGACTGGGGAGGAACCGGCTATCTGACCCAGCAGATCAATGTGCTGTATGGGCACGTCAGAGATTGCAATACAAGTAATGCCCGTCACTTGAACGATTTTACCTGCGCCGCGTACTGCCTCGTAGAGAACTGCCATGGGGACGGCGATGATTACGGGCCGTTCGTTACTCACGGACAGTTTGAACACGATCTGTTTTACATAGGCAATTCCGGGCTGCTCTCTTTCGCCAATAGCGGCACGACCTGGGGAGACAGCGCCAAGCGGATCACCGTCAAGAAGCATATCGCATCGAGAATCGTAGCTAATAAAAGACTGACCGACCTCACCCTGGAAGACTGCCATGCCGTAATCAAGGAAGGCCTGTCCAATTCCGGTTCCATATGGGTAAATGTCGATGGCCTGAATATGAGGGGCTGCACAGCCGAGGCTATGATTACCCTTTCCAAGGGCTCCTCCCGTTCAAAGAGGAAAAATATATTGGACAGCTGCGGTTTCGGCATGCTGAAAGGGTACGAAATTGCCCGTCCTATCCGTAAAGGAACCGAGTCTGTCGGCTATACGCCGATCAATGGAGACCTTCTGATCCAGAATTGCGAATTTTACAATGTGGAGGAGGTCAATATCGGCAGTATTAACCGCCTTACCCTGATCAACACCTGGTTCAAGGGCCTGCCCCAGACTCAGGGCATCATCAACATCGGCAGCAGGGAAATCGTCATATCCGGCGGCGGATTGATCGATTGCGGCTTCGTGCTGACCGGCGCCTGGGACAAAACAAACCGGGACGGAACCAACCCGGAACACAAAACCGACCAGTCCATTACTATCGGCGGAGGGGCCGTGTTCAGCGGGACGAATGGGGAGAAGGCTTTTCTGAAGAGTATTGATCCGACCAATGTCATCCGTTGGAGCTTGGGCGATTACACCAGCAAATCCTCCGACCCGGATACGGCGCACTTCCATATACAGGGCGGCAGGCATCAGTTCAAAGCGGTAGGCTCCAGCTATATAGGCGGCAAATATGTCATTCTCGAAAGCTCCTTCAGCCGCGATCAATATTTCTTCATGACATCCTGCATTGAGCAAAATGTCATCCGTGCATTGCTTCCTGCGGAAACGGAGAGAGTGAAGCACACCGAGGGAAATATGATATTATAGGCTGGAGATCGATCGGCTAGAGAAGGGTGTTTTCATACTTATGGAAAAACAGAACCAGCGCGAGCAGTCGCGCATGCGGTTGAACAACTTTATCCGGAGCTTGAGGGAGGATATTGTTTCCGGCAAGCGGCAGCCCGGCGAGCATTTGCCTTCCGAGAAGACTCTCTCGCAGCAATACGGATTAAGCAATATAACCATTCGCAAAGGGCTGGATAAGCTTGTTTCGGAGGGGCTGATCGCCAAGATTCCGCGGGTCGGCAATGTCGTCATCGGCTCCTCCGGGAGCCCCCTCGTTACCGTCAAGCTGGGAACCCATTCCTCGGTTGCCGCCGAAGCCAGGCTGGAGCATCTGTTAGAGCTGTTTCATGAGAGGTTTCCGCACATCCGGGTTCAGACGGTACCGATTTCCAGCGAGAGCTATAGACAGCTTCCCGACTATTTGACGGGCGGCATTGCAGATGCCGTCATGATAAACTACACGAGCTTCCAGATGCTTATGGAAAAAGGCCACGGCGATCTGCTGGCCCCGCTGGAGCGTGAGGAGGACATCTATCCCTTCTTGTCCGACGGCTTCACGTACGACGGGGCTCTGCTGGCTCAGCCGTTTATTTTTTCGCCGCTTATTCTTTGCTATAACAGGCAGCACTTCGCGGAGAAGAACATTCCGGAGCCGGACGGCCGTTGGCAGTGGACGGATATCATCGCTAATTCCACCCGTCTAAGCGAGCCCGGCGAACGAATCGGATTCCATTGCGACCTGCTTTCCCTTCACAGATGGCCCCTGCTTCTGCTACAGACCGGCGCAACCTTCGAACGCTACGGGGATGGAAGGATTAAGCTGGCCGGAACCGCCATGATGGAGGCGATCCGCTTCTGCCGGACCCTGATCCGGGAGCTCCCCTTGTTATCGGCGGGGGTAGTGACGGGAGAATCGGAACTTCTGCTGGCCCAAGGCAAGGCATCCATGATTATGACGAGCTACTTTTATTTAAACTATTTGCGTGAAAAGTCCCTGCCGTTCGATATCGCCCCCGTCCCTCACCAGGGCATGCCGGGGACTCTGCTGCTTAGTACCGGCCTGGCGGTCAACAGCCGCTCCCCGGTGAAGGAAGCGGCTGTCCAATTGGTTAAGTTCCTTATTTCACATTCATCCCAGCTTATCATCCGGCAGCATACATACAGTTTGCCGGCCCGGATAACGGCTGCGGAATGGTCCGGCCGGGAAACGCTCTATCGGCCCTCCCGCTTTGCTCTGTTCCGCGAAACGATCCCGGAATCCCGTTATTTCTCGGCCTTGCGCATCCGTGCATCAGAGCTTGCCGCCATCCATCAGGAAGCCAAGCTGTACTGGGCCGGTCTCGAAAGCGAGGAAGCCTTCTGCAAGCGGGTGGAGCAAATGCCGGTGCCGCCTGGGCAGCATTGGAGTCCAATGGATTTTTAATCCCGGAAGGAACTCCTTTTTTGTATAATTAGGCACCGCAGTCTTAGAAGTCCGCGGCATTGGCCAAATGGCCTCCATCCACTAAAATGGTTGTACCTGTGACATAAGAGGCTTCGTCAGAAGCCAAGAACAGGAAGACGTTGGCCACCTCCCGGGGCGTTCCCAGCCGCTTCATCGGAGTGCGGGCCGCCAATTCACCGAGATTCAAGGCCTGTTCCCCATCCTTCTTCAGATCGTCATTGATGGAGGTATCGATAAAACCGGGGGCGACCGCGTTCACGCGGATCCCATACGGGGCCAGCTCCGCCGCCATCGAGCGGGTAAGCAGTTCCACCGCACCTTTGGATGCATTGTAATGCGCAAGATAAGTACTCCCGGCCAGACCGTTCTTGGAGGACATATTAATGATGACTCCTCCCTTTTCCTGATGTGCCATTATGTTGGAAGCCCATTGGCTCAACCGGAACATGGCGCCGACGTTGACATTCATAATCCGGTCCCAGTGATCTGCCGGAATTTGCAGGAAGGGCTCGCGCACGGCAATTCCCGCGTTGTTGACGAGAATATCGAGTGTTCCCCATTCCTGCTCGATGGCATTCGTCACACTGTCGACCGAAGCTTCATCCGTCAAATCGCAGACGGCCGTTCGGCTGCCGCCTGCCGTAAATCCGGGAATCGCCTGCAGAGAGGACAGCTCTTCCTCCCTGCAGTCCAGGACGTATACCCTCGCCCCCTCACTGACAAAAAGCTCCGCGATCGCCCGCCCGATTCCCCTGGCACCGCCGGTTATGACCGCTTTTTTATTGCATAGCCGCATCGTTGTCCCCTCCGGTCCACCCAACATATTTGCCGATGAGCGTCATATATACCTGGGCGGTCATTTCAAGCTCCCGAAGCTCCACATACTCCGTCTCTCCATGAGCGGACGTTTGGTCCGGGCCATGGCACAAGGCGGGGATTCCCCATGCGTTTACGAAAATTCCCGCATCGGTCACCAGCTTCTTGCCCACCTTGGGAGCTTCTGCGCCTCTGACTTCACGGATCGCTTCGACCAGCGCCTCGACAGCCGGACTCTCCCGGTCTATCCGGTAACCGTCACGCACCTTCTCGATAGCGAGCCGGATATCCACCTGATGCCGGTCGGCTACCTGCTTGACCATCTCGCTAAGCTCCCGTTCGATTTCCTCGAACCGCTCCTCCGGGCCATAGCGTCTGACGCCTTCCATGACGGCCCGATTAGGCATCTGGTTATAGAATTCCCCGCTGTGAAACGAGCCTACGAAATAAGATGCCGTCCCAATGTCCGCTATTTCCCGTTCCGCCAATTCCGCGTTACGCCGGTTCAGCGCCAGGATCATCTCCGCCGCTACGGTGATCGGATGGGGAGTTCCCGCCGGCGTATGAAGCTGGTGGCTGGGCTCTCCCTCCCGAACCACTTCGATACGGAAGGTGGCAGAGCCCATCTGGGCGACGGTGCATTCGGTGGTGGCCCCTTCCATCACTACAACCGCATCCGCCTGCCAGTTGAACCGGCGGGTCAGCTCCGTCAAGTCTTCCCCTCTGCCTCCGGGACTCTCGTGCAGGCTGTTGGCAATGACCATCAGTTGTCCGTTCAACTGAAGCTTGTTGACATGGAGGACTCGCAGCACTTCGACAATGGCGGCCAGAGAGCCTTTCATATCGCAGCTCCCTCGGCCGTACAGGCGACCATTCTCGATTTTGGCCGGCGTATGCGGCAGCGGCACGACATCCATGTGACCGTTGAAGACCAGCTTGCGCCCCTTACCCGGGCTGCCAAATTCAGCGACCAGGGTAGGGTTTCCGGGATACAGCTCGTGACGCTCCACCCGGCAGCCGACAGCTTCCAGCAGGCTTTGATAAAATTCGGATATAGCCACTGTATTTCCCGTAATGCTATCGATATTGACCAGATCCAGTGTATTTTGAACGATCCGGTCTACTTGGATCTGCGACAGCAACGATGCCATCCGTGAGGTGTCACACTTGCTCTGTTCGTTGCCGGGATTTCCTTCGCGGTGATTCCCTTCCGGCGATTCCGGTTTCATCCTGCAGCCTCCTCTCCATTCCGGCTTCTCTTAGGCTTTTCCAATTTGAAGAAGCTAGGCAAATTCTCTTAATCAGCCGGTATTTTAAGCTTCTTCCGGTACAGCCAATCTTTTCTCCCAACCATCCCTGAACAACGGCAGAAAATGACCCGGATTATACGGATGCTGCTCCGCCAGCTCGATATTCAGCTCCGCTCCCCAGCCCGGTCGATCGCTCAGCTCGATATAGCCGTCCTTCACTTCTACCGGATGGCTGATGATCTGCTGCGTCCAGTCGCTATTGAAGTCGTCGAAGATTTCATGGATAAAAAAGTTCGGCGTCGCCGTATTCAAATGAGCGCAAACCAGGGAGCATAGCGGACCTTGCGCGCTGTGAGGTGCAATTACGCCGTTATTCGCATGCGTCATGGCACAGATTTGCTTGGCGGCTGTAATGCCTAAATACTGGGGCTCCAGTTGGATGATATGCACGGCATTATGCGCCAGCAGCTCGGAGAACTGCTCCCGGCAGTAGTAATCCTCTCCGCAAGCAATCGGAACCGGGCTGCGCTTGGCCACTTCCACCATGGACGAAATTTTCTGCGGAGGAACCGGCGCTTCGAACCAGGTCGGCTCGTATTTCTTCATCGCATCGGCGAACTGGAGCGCAGTATGCACGCTAAACCGGTTATGGCCTTCGATCAAAATATCGGTATGCGGCCCTACCGCTTCGCGTACGGCCGCGATGATTTCCAGAGCAAGCTGAAAATCTTTGCGGTCGACGACTCTCCACGCCGAACCGAACGGGTCGAATTTCAGGGCGGTGTAGCCTTTGGCCACCACCTTCTTCGCCTGTTCGTAGAAGCCTTCGGGGGTGCGAGCCGTACGGTACCAGCCATTGGCGTATACGCGAAGCCGCTCGTGGCATTTGCCCCCCAGCAGCTTGTAGACCGGAACATTCAGTGCCTTGCCCATAATATCCCAGCAAGCATACTCGATGCCGGACAGTGCCGCCCCATGAATTTGGCCTCCGTCGGAATAGAAATCCCGGAACAGCTTCAGGGAATGCTGCTCTACGTCGAAAGGGTCCTTGCCAATAACAAAACGCTTCAATTCATGAATAGCCGCTTCCGTCGTTTTGGCAAATCCGTTCAATGTCGCTTCTCCGAGCCCGGTGATGCCCTCGTCTGTTTCTACCTGAGTGAAGACCCAGTTCTTCCATTCGTTTCCGACAATATAAGTTTTGACGTCCGTGATTTTCATGCTTTTCCGGCCTCCGTTCCTTGCTTGTAAGAAGATTTCAATTCTTTCAGCACGGTCTCGATCATTTCCAATGTATAGTCGATGTCCGCTTGCGTATGACTGTAGCTGATATGATTGCGTTTCAGATTCATCGGCAGCTTGAAAATGCCTTTCTCCATCAATTTCTTGCGGTAAGCAACATAGAACTCGGCATCGTTATGCTGCAGCTCTGCGTAATGCTTGGGCTCGAAATCCATGAAGTAAGTGGTCCATACCGAGCCGAAGCCGCTGACCACACCCTGGATGCCCAAGCGGTCCAGAATGCCTCTAATTTCCGAGCGGACATGATCGCCCAGCCTGAAAATAGTCTCATGAACCGGCTCCTGCTCCATCAGCTCAATAGTAGCTATCGCCGCTGCAGTCCCAACCGCATGACCGTTATAAGTTCCGGCGAACCATACGTCTCCGCCCGGCTTCGTGTTGAAGCGTTCCATATACTTTCGCTTGCCGGCGACAGCGGCGATCGGAAAACCGTTGGCCATCGCCTTGCCCATCGTTGTCAAATCCGGAGTAACCCCGGCCACCTTCTGGAAGCCGCCGATATCATGCCTGAAGCCGGTAATGACTTCATCGAAAATAAGCAGCGCGCCGTGGGCTTCGCACAGCTTCTTCAATCCCGCCAGGAAGCCTTCGCGCGGCAGGATGCAGCCAATGTTATGAGGAATCGGCTCGACGATAATGGCCGCCACGCTGCCCTCTTCCCGCTGCAGCGTCTGCTCAACATCCGCCAGATCGTTGTAGGTGCAGATCAGCGTATTGTCCAGCGCTTCCTCAAGCATTCCGGCCGAACCCGGATCCCGCTTGCCGACCATATCCCAGGCGCTTAACATATTTCTGGCTACATAGTCATGCCAGCCGTGATAGCAGCCCTGGAACTTGATCAGCTTGGGCCGACCGGTTACCGCCCGGGCAAGGCGGATCGCATGGTAGGTCGCCTCTGAGCCGGAATTGCAGAACAGCACCTGCTCGGCGGAGGGCACATGCTTGCAAATTTTCTTGGCAAGCTCAATCTCCAGGTCTGTCGTTCCGTTGCCGAACAGATCGGTTCTCTGCAGCGCCTCCATAACCTTCCCGTTAACATACGGGTGGTTATGGCCGAGGATATACGGCCCGAAAGCCGCCTGATAATCGATATATTTATTGCCGTCCGCATCATAAATGTAGGCCCCTTCGGCTCTGGTGAAGACCAGGTGGGGCTCCACATTGCGGATGGAGGTGTGGACTCCCCCCGGCGTATAAAGGTTTGCTTCTTCGTACAATGCCTGACTGGCTTCGGTTTTCAACTGGATCACCGCTTGTTCCTCTCCATTCATCCTAAATTTTTTTTAACCAGGGCGTGGCGGTAGTTCACAATATTTGTTCGTATTATCGTACCGTACCGGCACATTCTTAGGCTTCCATCGCTCTAGTCATGTAAAATCCGGTTCCCCGAGACCGCCGCTGGCGCAATGCCTTAAAGACCGTCTTTTTGCCCGAATTCGATCAATCCCGGAAAAGACGAGCAAAACTGCAGGTCTTTCACCGCAAAAAACGGAAAATCAGCAAAATGGCGAAAAAGACCTGCATATTTGTTTGTCTCTGGCCGATTTTTACTAAAATCCATCTGAAGACCTGCATTATCGCTGGTCTTTTGGAGCTATGGGCGCTTTGGACACTTTGAGCGACGAGCTTTACAAGGGTACCTCATGCTTTAGGCACTTTAGGTACTGCTACAGGTGCTTTTGGTGCTTTAGGCACTTTAGGTACTGCTACAGGTGCTTTTGGTGCTTTTGGTGCTTTTGGTGCTTTTGGTGCTTTTGGTGCTTTTGGTGCTTTAGGTACCTCATAATGCTCCAGGAGCTTTAGGCGCTTTAGAAGCCTTTGGAGCGTTATAAGCTTTATTTGCTTTAGTAGATTTAGTAGCTTTATCAGCTTTAGAAGCTCTTCCAGACAGTCCCGTCACAATTGCAGGTACTTGTCGCGGTGTACCCCAAGCCTAATCACCGTCATCTCTTCCCGCCGGCTGACGCTTCTTCCTTGCCGCCTTCCTGTTGAGCGGCCGCCGGATACTCCAGCACTGCGCCCAGTATATCGTGGGGTGCCTCGGCATACCGCCGAAAAGCGGCCGAGCATTGTTCGATCGGATAAACATCCGTAATCAGCGGCTCTACCCGGATATCTCCTTCAGCCATAAGACGAATATATTCCGCCATGTTCCTGCCTTCCGTCCAACGAACGTAGCCGATCGGGTAATCCAAGCCCCCCTTTTCATACAGCGGGTCATAACGCCCCGGCCCTCCCGCACGAGAGATGAGCACCTGAGCCTCCTTGGCAAACAGCCGCTCGCGGGAGAAATCCATCTTCAAGTCGCCCACCACCAGCACCTTGCCGCGATCCCGGATCCACTCCAGCGACTGATCCATCAGTTCGCCGGTCTTGCCTCCGGCACAGAGAAGCACCGCATCGACGCCTTGGCCGTCTGTAAGCAAGCCTATCGTCTTCTCGACTTCCTCCGCACTCCGGCATACATGCCGGATGCCCAGTTCCTCCGCCTTCCGGCAACGAGCCTCCAGCAGATCGTGAACAATGACGCGATATCCGGCCGCCCGGGCAATCTGGGCCGTCAGTTGTCCGAGGATTCCCGCGCCGATCAAGAGCACGCTTTCTCCAAACTGGAGAGATGCTTGTCTAAGCGCATGCACCGCAATAGCACCCAAGCCGACCGTAGAGGCTTCCTTGAGGGTGACGGAATCGGGAACCGGAACGGCCAAATGCTTGGGAACCGCCAGCCATTCCGCATGCTTGACATAGGGGGCTCCATAACAGGCGACTCTCTGTCCGACCTCCAAGCGGGCATCCTTCCCGACCTTCCGGACAACTCCCGACGCACTATAGCCTAATATGGTAGGTGCAGCGTAATTATGCCCGTTCATCATCAGCTCCGTTCCCGGACTGATTGCTGAATATTCCGTCTGAACCAGCACGAACCCTTCTTCCAGCAACGGATCGGGAACGTCTGCCATGCGGATGCTTCCTTCGTGTGATACAACAGCTTTCATGTGGTTCTCCCCTTTCCTTTTCTGGACGAAAAGCTACCTGCACGAGTCTTTATCGGATTTGAGTTAAATCTAATCAGACTGTTGAAAAAGTTCCTTCGGGACAAGACTATGCCTGAAAATGCAAATAAATACAGGTTCACTGCCGTCATTTTTACGGAAATTCTCGATCTATTCCTTGAGCGCCCCGATCATCACTCCCTTGACGAAATATCTTTGCAGGAAAGGATAGATCATCAGGATAGGCACGGTGGCCACAATGATGGTGGCGTATTTAATCGATTCACTTATGCGGTGGACCTCATCCTGCGTCGCATTGGTCAGCATGTTCTGGGCCGATGACTGAATGAGAATCTCCCTGAGAATGAGCTGAAGCGGAAATAAAGATCGGTCCTGCAAGTAAATCATGGCCGAGAACCAGCTGTTCCAATGTCCTACCGCATAGAACAGCGTCATCACCGCCAGCACGGGCATCGACAGCGGGAGAACAATTTTCCACAGTACTTTGAAATCATGCGCTCCGTCTATCTTCGCCGATTCGATCAAGCTGTCCGGAATGGACTGGAAGAAGGTTCTCATGACGATCAGGTTAAAGGCATTGACCGCCCCGGGCAGAATCAAGGCCCAGCGAGTGTCGAACAAGCCCAATTCACGAATATTGAGGTAAGCCGGAATAAGCCCCCCGCTGAAAAACATCGTAAATACGATAAAAGCCATCACGAAATTTCTTCCGTGTAAATTTCTTCTGGATAACGGGTATGCGCCCAGAGTGGTCATAATCAGGTTAATGATCGTTCCAACAACCACATAGAAAATGGTATTTCCGTAAGAAGACCATATATTTTGATCGGAGAACACCAGCTTGTAAGCATTCAGATTGAAGCCTACAGGCAGCAGCTTGACCTGGCCCGAAGCGATCGCGTATGCATCGCTGAAAGAGGAGACCAGCACATACCACATCGGATATAGAAATAAAATGGAGCACAAAAGCAAAAACAGCAGATTAAAACCGTCAAACAACTTTTCTCCCCAGCTTTTTTTAACAACCAATGGAATGCCCCCTCACCATAAACTGCTCTCGGTCGTTTTTCTGCTGATGCGATTGGCGATCACTAACAGTGAAAAATTGATGACGGAGTTAAAAAGTCCGACGGCCGCCGAGAAGCTGTAGTCCGCCTCCATGATCCCTCTCCGGTAGACAAAGGTGGAAATGACATCCGCCGTATCGTAGGTGGCCGGGTTGTACAGCAGAATGATTTTGTCCCAGCCGACATTCAACAGCGTTCCCACATTCAGAATCAGCAGGATCAGCACGGTAGGCATAATGCCCGGAATCGTAATATGAATCAATTGCTTCCAGCGCCCCGCGCCATCCACGACGGCCGCTTCATACAAGCTCGGATTGATGCCGGACAGAGCCGCCAGATAAATGATCGAGTTCCAGCCCACGCTCTGCCACAAACCGGAGCCGACATAAATCGTCCGGAACCATTCGGGAAGAATCAGGAACTGAATGGGCTCCTGAATGACACCGATCGCCTGGAGCATCCCGTTAATAATCCCGTCCGGCTTGGTAAAATCGATAATCATTCCGCATATGACGATTAGCGATATGAAGTGCGGCAGATAGGAAATCGTCTGTACCACCGATTTGAACGCTTTGATTCGGATTTCATTTAGCAGTAAAGCAAAAGTGATTGAGGCCGGAAATATAACGATTAGGGAATAGAAGCTCATCAAGAACGTATTTTTCAACAGACGCCAAAAATAATAGCTTTCAAAAAAGCGCTGAAAATGCTTAAATCCCGCCCACGGACTGTCCCATATTCCCTGATATGGATTGAAGTCCTTAAAGGCGATGATGGCGCCATACATCGGTTTATATTCAAAAATAATGAAATAAAGGATAACCGGAAGAAGCATCAGGTATAAATATCGATTCGCAATCAGCGGCTTCATTCGGCTAAGCATCGGCTTTTTCCTCATTGCAGGCTTGGCGCTTCCGATTTTCTCCACTTCCGTCGGTGATGCCATGAAGATGGTCTCCTTTCCCGGCAGTACTTCTTAATGAAGGAGGAGGACCCCCCGGATTCGGGGAGCGCCTCTGTTGCCAACTCTCGTCTTATTTTCCTCTGAACCGGTCATAGGCCGACTGATACTGCTCCAGCACCTTCGTAATCCCCATTTTCTCCAGTTGGCTGATGACATTGTCGTAGCTGTCCACCGGAATCCGGCCCATAATGATCCCGTTGATCGTTTCGTTCACATAAGTATCAATGTCGGCCATCATCGGCACGATCACGTCATTCTCCTGCGGAGTGAATTGAACGGGCGGCAGCTTGGCGTCGAAATCGATATACTTTCCGTAGAGCTCAAGCGGATTTTCCGTCTGGCCGTTCGCTATACGGATCTGCTCGGCATAGCGGGGATCCGCTATCGTCGCCCACGTTCCTCCACCGATCGTATGATTCAGCAGCGCTTGGGTGTTGGTCAATCCGTCCTCCGGATGAGTGACCTCTTTCTTGTAAACGGGCTCCCCATTAACCAAATCGTAGGATTTCCCCTCTACTCCGAAGTTGTTGAGAAGAACGCCTTCCTCCGAGTATTGATAATCGAGCCATCGGATCACTTCCTCCGGATGCTTGGTCTGGGAGGAAACCGCCAGACCCACTCCGGCAGCAGGCCAACGGAAGGAGACGTGTCTTTGGTCCCCGCGAGGCCCCTTGGGAGGCAGTGCGGGAGCGATTTCAAAGGTCGGATGCTTGCCTTCCATCAGAGTGGTGAAGTTGCCCATATAGGAGCCGGACCATCCGAACCAGGCCCCTGCCAGATCGGTGGTGACTTTCTCGGTCAAGGTCTGGAAGGTGGTATCCACCAAATAGTTGGGATCGAGCAGCTTCTCGTTGTACAGCTTGTTAAGGAATTCGACGACTTCCTTAAAGCGGGGGTCATGCGGACCGTATTTCACCTTGCCGTCCTCGACGAAGAATCCGAATTCCACCCCGAAGGCCGGAGCGAAGGTCATCATGACATTGTTGAGATTGACGGTGACGAACGGAATTTCATCCTGCTTGCCATTTCCGTTAGGGTCCTGCTCGCGGAACGCCTTCAGCATTTCGTACCAATCATCGATCGTTTCCGGCATCTTCAGCCCCAGCTTATCGATCCAGTCCTTCCTTACCTGCGGGAACATCTGGGTCAAATTCTCCGAATCCAGAACGAGGTTGGGAAGATAGAAGATATGTCCGTCCGGAGAAGTGATCTGCCCGCGGATCTCCGGATTCTCGTCCAGAATTCTCTTAATATTGGGAGCATGCTTGTCGATCAGGTCCTCCAACGGAAGCAGGGCTCCCTTCTGACCGTACTTGCCGGCTTCCCTGTCCCATGCTTCATTGAAGATCATGTCGGGAAGCTGGCCGGAGGACATTAACAGGCTGAACGCTTCCGCACTGGCTTCGGTAGAGTGCTGGAACTGAATGTGAATGTTGGTGTTTTCCTCCATCTTCTGAAAGGACAGCTTCTCGTTAAAATCCTTCCCCCTGAAGTTGCCACCGCTTGGCGCCCACAAGGACAATTCCAGCTTCTTATCTGCTATCGGCAGTTTAAGTCCGCCTACATCCCTTTTTTCGCTCGCGTTTTCCTGGCTGTTCCCCTGATTAGGTGTCTCTTCTTTAACCGATTCAGCCTTGCCGCCCGAACATGCGGATAATATAAGTACGAATACTAACAGGACAGCAATACTTAGATGGCTCTTGCTCCTTCTTCCGGTGCTCATCTGTTGACCTCCCTTAATCCTTATGTGGATGGTAATTCACACAAACATCAGTAAACATTAGAAATACATTAGGTCTGTTTTAAAGCGCTTACCTGATTGGCAGTTCCTTCTCTTCCCCGACCAACGACATCGCTCCCCGCTCTAAGCGGCAGCAGGCTGGTTCCAGCCGTCTAGGAAGCGTATCAATCGTTCTCAAACCAGACACAACGTCTGGAGAAGAACACCTCCCCTACTCAAAAAGTCAGCAAGTTGTATACAGAAAGAGAAATATTGATTCCAATTTGATTCCCACAATCGTTATTTTTGGGCAATATTATCCCATATCTGATATACAACTGATTTACATTGATTATATTTTGATAAGTAAGCGTTGTCAACGAAAACATCCAAGTCCCCGGCGCAAAAAAAAGAAGCGATAGCGGTCTTCCTTCACCGCTATCGCTTCGTCATCTGTCAAATTAATTGCTTCGATTTCCTCATCCACTTACTCAATTCCCGATGCAGCTCTTCTTCATCAATCATATTGGACCAATAGGCGTTCAGGCTTTTCCGGAAGCTTTTCAACGCATGAATGGGCAGGCCCAGCTCCCGGTGATAGTAAAACGTCGGAAACATTTCCCGGTACATCAAGTAGCGGGAAGGACGGTTGATATCGTTGTCGACATTCATTTCGGCCATGCTTTTCCGTGCGGGAATGCTGACCGTTCTTTCCCTTATTAACCTCTGCGCTTCCGGAGAGATGAGGAAATCAACTAATTTCCGGGCGGCTTCCTTCTCCCGCGAATTCGCGGCAACGGCCGCTCCTATCGTAATGATGAGCGTCTTCTGGGGGTCCCGGTGCTTCAGGGTCGGCAGAGGCGCCAAATCATAGTCCAGCGGCAAATGCTTGATTTCGTTCAGGTTAAAGTAAGTGGTCAGAATCATCGAGACCTGCTCCTGCTCAAACAAAGGGATGGTCGCATCCTCGTAATCTCCGGCCAAATATTTAGGAAAAATCGTATGATTGTTGACCAGCTTGCTGTAAATTCTGAGGCTGTTCGCTGTTTGGGCAGCCAACTCCCCGTCCTTGACCTCTTCCGCGCAGTCCAGCCCGCTTTGAAGCAGGAAGACGGAATAGCGGTTTTCCGAGGCGGGGACGAAATAAATCGCATGCCTCCCCCGCTTCTCGGACAGCTTAACGGCGGCATCGATCAGATCCTCCCACGTCCAGTAGCTGTCAGGCTCAGGCAGGCCCGCTTCCCGGAAGTGCGCCCGGTTATAACAGAGCACCACGGGCGAGAAGGAGATCGGGTAGGCCAGCAGCTGGTCTTGATGGATAAAGGCTTCATTGGCGATCGGATAAAGGGACGTGTCCTTCTCCAGCGGCTCGAGCAATGAATCGAACCCGCTCTCCACCATTTCCTGAAACTGCAGACTGTTGAAGGAAACCACATCGAGGAGCCCGTTATCCATCAGCTCGCCTGCCGATTGAACGTGATCGAACCGGTTCAAGGTGATGGGCCGAACATGAATACCGGGATTCAACCGGTGGAATTCCACAAGCAGCTCGTCCAGCATGAAGTCGCTGGTCAATGAGGAGTTGCAGCCGAAATTAATTCTGATCCTCTCGCGCGCCGTTTCCATCACCATACTGCCTACCCGGTCGATTTTGACAATCAGGCCCTCTTCCACAAGCTGCTCCAACCCTCTGCGGACCGATTTATTGCTTAATTGGAACTGCTTGGCCAACGCGCTCTCGGAAGGCAAATAGGTTCCAGGCTGACGAATGCCGCTCAATATGTCCGTCCGCAGCTTGCCCACCATACGGTCCAACCGTTCCTGGAACGATTGGCGTCCTGATTTACTATTCATGTATGAAAACTCCCAACGGTTAATAGTTTTACATCAGATACCCTTATTTTCTACAAACGAAGATAACCTGTCAACTGATGGGGAGCGGTGGCGTATAGAAGGAGCTTGCCCCCCTTAACCAGAAGCCGATCGCTTTCCCCCAGGGAGCGGTGGCGTATAGAAGGGGCTTGCCCCCCTTAACCAGAAGCCGATCACTTTCCCCCAGAGAGCGGTGGCGAATAGAAGGAGCTTGCCTCCCTTAACCAGAAGCCGATCACTCTTCCCCAGGGAGCGGTGAGACGATTCCGCCCGTAACCGACATTGATCTTCACGCCGCCCGCAGCACCACCCGTTGATGCAAATTATGGCTGATTAATGGGAGCGATATTTTCCATTTTCGCATGAGGGGAGTTGAGGGGAGCCATCGGGCTGGATCTAACTGGATTTTATACAGGTAGAATAAAGTGAATGGTAGAAAAGGATTAAACTAAGTGGAAAATATACAGTTAGAATCGAGAATTTTAGCCAATTTGCCACTTTTTATAGAAAATAGATGGAGGTTTTCCAGTTAGTTTTCGAATTTCACCCTAAAAGAGTAAAACTAACTGGATGAAATCCATTTAGACACCTACGCCGATTCCCCTGGCACTCCGACCTGTCAGATAAAGTGCACGTCCCGAAAAAGGTTACTAGAAAAATCGCTGCCTCCGCCGGAAAAATTAAAAAAGCTCCAAACGGAGCCCTGGAAAAAACCCCACAAGTGACGTATGACCTTCGAAGCTTATTCCGGGTACTTTGCGGGAAGCCCCTCTCGAAGATGAGTAACCCGGTATTAGCGGAAGCTTTTTATGCCAATAAGTTTGTTCTGCATCACACCTACACTGTACAGAACTTAAAGCTTTCCTATGTAGTAAAACACCGCATCCTCGCGGATGCGGCTTGATATCTTACTTGTATATAGGTTTTCCGTATTCCGCTTTCTTCTCAAATAGGACGGTATACATCTCATCGTGTCCGTCTAAGGAAGGTGCAAGGACAATCTTGGTTCCCTCGTCATGCTTGAGCGTGGAAGGCTTAAGTGCAGATTTCCTGAATGCCTGCCTTGGTTTATGGCTCATGTTGATTCCCCTCCTAATAAATCATGGATTGAATCCAACAAAGGTTTATTGAGATAGCAGATTTCTTCAAAATGCCGGGGTGTAACCTGAGTGGTTCCTCTAAGATGAATAGTAAAGACGTATCTCTTAGCTAAAGGATAACATAAGATGTATTCCTTCACAACAGATTTGCGGTTGCGCTGGCTGAACGTGACATTTCCATTCGTATGAACGTCCACAACGTGGATAATTTCATCCCCGGGCTTCTTGTCTTTGTTGGTATTAAGGGAATATTCCAGCCCGATCCGGCCTACCCCGTCGCTTCCGACCTGCCGGATGACGTCCTCGAACGCTTTGAACAGGGCGGCTCCGCTCACGGTATAAGGGCTGGACAAGAAGGAAAGCCGGAGGGCTCTGCACATTTTATTATATAACGCCGTATCCAAGGCTGCCTTATCATTCAATTCTTCAAAAAAACCGATGATTTTCAATAATCGGTCCCTCTCCTCCTCGGATTCCCGAAGAAGCACTAACGGATCAGGCTCTTTGCAGCCGAGCCGTTCGATGATTCCGCCGATTTTCCCGCAGGCTACGCCGACGGCGGCATTCCAATTCTGTGAATGAAAGGGATAAGTGAGAGTGGTCATGCCGAATAAATCGGAAGGCGTTCGGAAGCCTTCAATCCGTGATTCATCACCGTCCTCCTGCTCGGGAATATCTTTAGGGACGAGGAAGAAGACGCGTTCTCTGCCCAGCTTGCTCCAGAACAACCCCATTTCAAAGACCGTGTTATCCCTCGTAGTATAATACAGCTTGCCGCGGAAGTTGGTGACATCGTCGGGATGAAAAACAAACACGGCAAAATCACTCTCTTGCATTTGCTGCTCCAAATCCTGCATCGTATAGCGATTCACTTGAAAGACTCCCCGGTGCCACGGAGTGACAACCGCGAAATGCTCCAGCTCCTCCTGGACGGCATTAACGATAGGAATCGCTTCCTTGGATGATCCTATAAATACGGCCGGTTTGCTCATACGCTCCCCCAGATAAGGTATGATCTACTTTCCACATTATAACATAAAAAGATTGGACAGGACCTTAGAATGAGGGGGAAGCGGCAAAGGCCTGCAAAAGTGCAGGTCTTTACCAAGGTTTGGGTTATTTTGGGCCAAAGACGAGCGAAGTGCAGGTCTTTACCAAGGTTTGGGCTATTTTGGACCAAACACGAGCGAATGTGCAGGTAAATTTGGCCGTTTGGCAGATTTTCCGTATTTGGCGGGAAATGACATGCATTTTTGCGCGTCTTCTGCGAGTTTTACCGGATTTCCGTCAAAAGACATGTACTTCCTCTGCATGTCTTTTAACAATACGCGCCTCTCCCGGCCCTCGTTACGGCTTGGCAAGATGCGGTCTTCTCCAATTTAAGGGGCGACAACCCCTACTTCATTGTGGAAACCGACAGGAGCAAGTTAACCGGCGAACCTTACGGTACGAAGGCCAAGGTGGAAGAAAGCCCGGCGATATGCCCCCTATCCGCCCACAAGATAAAATACGGATAGACAGTCCCTCCGATAACAACCGGTCGCGGGTACCTGGCAATTAGCGCGCTCTGTCCTTTCATCTCCGCAGGCTGGTCTTTGGAGGGAAGGATGAAGCAGGCTTCCTGTCCGCTCACCCGCGCTTTAATGATTCGAGGCTGGGAGCCATAGGGCCTTAAAGGATGAAAGGCTTCCCCGCGGCACACCTGACCCAGATCAGCCTCCGCGGAAATGGCCGACACTTGAAAGAACCCGTCCGGCCCCTCATATCTTTCATCGCTTACCCTATGCCAATGCGAAGGATACAGCAGTCTGATCTTATAGACCGGACTGAAATAAGTGATTTTCTCCGGGCGTTCGACGTCAGCAGACGGCGACCACTGCAGGGCGGTGATCCTGATTCCGTCCAGCCATCGGATAGGCTCGGGGTGCCGAAGGTCGACCACCCACATTTCGTCAGCGAATTCCTGCTCCGTACAACCGGACAAATAAGCGATCTTCCGTCCATTCGGCGACCAGGAGACCGGTGTGGCAAAACAATCGGAGACCGCCCTTACCCGATCATTGTCTCCCCGGCGTCCTACGGTTCGGATCTGCGAGTAATACCCGCGCCCTTCTTCGAATGCGGTGGCGCTGTATGCAATATGCATAGAATCGGGGGACCATTCCGGGAAGTAGTTTTTGGCGAGCGGCCCCCCTTTCACTTCATACACTCGACCGGTCGCTAATTCCACAGTATGAATAATCGAAATACTTACGCCGGGAGTGGTATACAGAGCAAAAGCCCCATCCGGCGAAAGCCGGACATTGTGAAGAGGGCCTTCCGTATTCCGCGTTATCTGCTGCTGACCCGTTCCGTCCGTGCGTATTTGGTATAACTGGCTGATGCCGGAAGCATCCGGAGCCTGAAACAATAGCCAGACGCCGTCAGGGAACCATTGGACGTCCGTTGCCCCGGGCCGCTGAATGCTGTGCGCTTCATGTGTAGCAACGTCATAGATAAGAATGCGGTCCCGCTTAGTGTAGGCCAGCTTCCGGCCGTCTGGCGACCAATCCAATACGCCCCCCTCTCCTTCATCCAACTGATCGATGCCGGCAAGTGAGCCGGTTGTGACTCCAACCACATAGACGACTCCATTCTTGCCCGCGAACGCTATTCTACGGCTGTCCGGCGACCATACCGGAGTGGAGAAGGAAGCCCCCAATCCGTTCGTTAACGGCCTGTTCGCCCCGGTACGGGGATTAAACAACCATAGATCGTCATGCCCGCCGCGACTGGAGAAATAGGCGATCAGCCCTTCGGCTCCAGAAGGAATGGAGAGCCGCTGGCCGACGTAAATCGTGTATGGCGAGCTTAGCAGGTTTGCCGATATAAGAGACTCCACCGGAATCTCCCACCGCTTGGCAATCTTATATAAGGTATCTCCCGAACGAACCCTGTATGATAACTGCATGGATCACATCTCCCGATGGTTTATTTGCCCATATACTATTCGTTCGGTTCGTGTCGGGTTCGAATATTCGGCTCTGTCATATGCAAGTTATATTAACCTATCATTTTTTCATATCGATGGCCGAAGAATAACCGGAAATGATATAATGGGAAAAAATGGGATAAAAATCCTCGTAGCATTAGATTGTGGATACTAAACCATGCGATGAGCCGTTTGCAAACATTGCTGCCGAACGTGCTCTTGGGAAAGGGGAATTAGCGAATGCCGTCTGAACCTATTCAAGTCCTGCCCTACGGCCTGGGACCGATCGGAATCAAGATCGTCGAGAATTGCCTGCTGACTCAATCCGTCCGCCTGATTTCCGCGGTCGATATCGATCCTGTCAAAATCGGGCGGGATGTCGGAGAATTAGCCGGAAGAGAGCATGCCGGCATACCGGTTGTGGCCACGGTAGAAGATGCCGGGACTCCTCTGATTCGCGGCCGGAGGATCGCCCTTCATGCAACCGGTTCGAATCTGGTTAGCGTGTGGCCGCAAATTAAGCAGCTGTTGGACCACGGGTATTCGGTAGTTTCAACCTGTGAGGAATTGTCCTATCCCTGGCATCGTTATCCTGAACTGTCGCGGGAAATCGACCAATACGCCCGCGATCGCCGGCAAATCGTCATTGGGACCGGAGTTAATCCCGGCTTTGTCATGGATTCCCTGGCCCTGTTCATCACTTCAGTCACCCGAGACATTTCCGCAATCCATGTATCCCGCCGGGTGGATGTGGCCAAGCGCCGAATTCCGCTGCAGAAGAAGGTGGGGGCCGGTATGACCCCGGAACAGTTCAAGCAGCTGGCGGAACAAAACCGCATCGGGCATGTCGGTCTGGAAGAATCGCTGAGGCTGATTGCTTACGGATTGAATCTCGGCTTGTCCGATGTGACTAATACTATCGAGCCGGTCATTGCCGAGGAAGACATCGAACTGGCTGCGGGGCCCGTCAAGAAAAATGAGGTGATCGGCCTCCATCAAATATCCCGCGGACTGGCCGCGGGTCATATTCCGATCGAGCTGGATCTGATTATGTGTGCAGGCGCCAAGCAGGAAGACCGGATTACTCTGGAAACTACAGATATGGGCAAGCTGGATATCGTCGTTCCCGGCGGCATCTTTGGCGATACCGCGACGGCCAACATCGTCGTCAGTACCGCAAGAACGATTCATTCGTTCGCGGGAAGCGGGCTGCTGACCATGGCGGATATCCCGATAACGAGGAATGTACGGTAATCTTCTCTTCGCCAAGAAATTTGTGCGTGAAGCCAATGTGAATATTTGGAACTATGAACTGCTATTTTCCTAAGGCTGTGTTGAACTCTTTAATGTTGATTTTCTACCCAAGGATAAACGGTTATCGCTGTCCTTTGGACAGGCGCGTTTACCGATGAAATGTAGAACAGGTATATAAGGTGAAACTTGTACTTTCTTTTTTAAAAAAAGAACCGCCCCATAAGGGCGGTTTGTTCAGTTATCGTTTCTACTTCGATATATATGTTTGGTGTTTTATTATGAATTCCGGGTGCGTTACATACTCCATATAATTTACCGCTCCATTAAAATCCAAATAAGCCTGATAGCGAGTACGAATAGCTGGATGTGTAATGAAATCAAGAACTTTATCTTTCGCCACCCAGCGGCTATCGGTTGTTTCTTCAGAAACGGTCAACTCTCCGCCAACAGGTTTACATACGAAATCAAAAATAACTTGTGTAGGAACTTCAGTCACGCCATCATACCATTTAAAAGTCCCGGTATTCGAATAAACACCAATTAAGTAGCTAACAATGGCGTCAATTCCGCTTTCCTCTTTAATTTCGCGAACCAAAGCATCCATCAGATTTTCTCCAACTTCCACTTGTCCACCAGGGCCAACCCAGCCACCGTCACGAGTTTTTACTAAAAGGATATTTCCTTTCCCATCTTCCACAAATCCACCTGCAGATACGATATGCGTTGGAAATGGCATATATTACGACCCTCCTTATGCGTCAATTTTGTATATTTATTCCACAGCCTTCTCGCACTTTCCTGCCCGATAGGCTCAAAGTAACACAATCGTCGAAGTCTCACGTTAGCATCCTTCACAGAAAACAAGCACGAAGACACCAACATGTTTTCTTATTAACGCACGTTGTGGTTGCTTTACCGATAGTGAAAAACTTGTAAACACAAAAACAGAGCCACCTCAAATCACAGCCTACACGCGGTCAAATATAATCCGAGGAGTTTTTGTCGCCCAATCTAACGGTAACACGGATCCGCTGCGCCATATTTGTAAGCTCATCCTCTCCCCTACATCGCTGCTGCCGATCAGATCGATGAGCTTGTTATTTCTTGAAACTTCTGCTGCACCGCCCCGGGCAGCTCCTCGAAGGCAACCTCTTCCCAGTAAGTGACACCACGAATCCATGTGTAATATAGCCTGATATAAGCTCCTTCTCTCAATGGCTTTCCAGCCGAAAACTCAATGTTCTTTCCCTTACCTTTCTCATTGTAGGCAGTAAGCTCATAATCGTACCGTTCATTCTCATCTTGAACGCCGGGACTGGTTATCCTCGTGTAATAGACGGTTTTTCCCGCTGGATGGTCAGGTGTCAGCTTCTCAGGACTGAAGAAGAACATCCACAAGCCTGCCAAAATTACGATGATGAGCCCCAGCACCAGCCATATTTTTCTCATCAATCATTCCTCCTAAGCTCAAACAGGATGAGACAATATCTTTGTCCAACAATCGCTTTTCTTGGCTCAGCACGCTAATGCCAATGGTTTGCATCCCTGTTTCAAATGTAATGAACCCACCTTTCTCCAGTCTAAAGAGGACCTTACATCAACCTTAAATTAAAAATCACCGTATCCAAACAGAAAAACGATTTGGAAAACAATAAAGCCGATTATTCCCAAGCTAAGGAATGATCGGCTCTTACTTTTATTGATTGACTTCATTTACGAGAAGAGAAACTTTTTTAAATAGCCCTTCTTTCGGAGCTAACGGAACTATGCAGCGCGGCTACAACCCTCCTTCCAGCATCCTTGTCAAATAAACTTCGGGCTGAACCAACAACTCGCCAAAGGTGCACAGGTCCACATATTTCCTATGCTCTTCATCGTAGCAGCCGATGCATCGGGCCTTCGGATTCCAGACAATCGCGATATGGGAGTAGTTGTCGATTTTCGCAGACAGGCGCAGCAGCTTCCGCCGTCCGATTTGCATCTCCACGGTATCGGTTAAGGTGAAGAACTGTACGAATGCGATGTCGTAATCATTGTCCGGCAATTCGAGACGCAGCTTGTCTCCCGTCAGGAAGTCTTTCACTTCTTGGGACAACTTATAGGGTCGCAGAGCAAAACAATCGCTATATCAGGCAGCGTTTCGAAGAGGCCTACATCTTTCAGCTTAATCATGCAGTTCCTCCTATCGCTTTGGGTTTCGGTCCTCGAAGCGCATCATATTTTACCCAGATTGTGTCTTCGACGACGCTTGCTGATTCCGCTGTTGAACCACCTTATCCAAATATTGAGTGAATTTGGATTCGCCGCTGTAAGTCAGAAATAACCATTCCAAAGCCCGGGTCATGCCGATATAAAATAAGGAGACCTCTCTTTCTTCCTCTTCTTCGAGCGGAAAGGGCATGCTCTCCACATTGACGATAAAAACGGCTCGAAAATCAAGCCCTTTAGCACTATCGATAGTGGAAATCTTGATCGTATTTTCCTCACGGACAAAATTCCGCTTGGTCTCCGGATTCTCAGTAATCCACGTATATGGCAAATCATGCTTGGCCAAGCTTTGTTTAATTTCATCAATATATGAAGTATGGTGGCTGTTCTTGACACGATACAGGATAGCTATCTCGTGATACGACATCTTCTTTTCCCTATGGAGGAACTTTATCGATTTGGATACGAAATTCATTTCCTCCTGTATATTTCTAAATTCCTTGATAATCGGGTCAGGACCTTTTCTCTTCGTAGATTGTGGGGGGATGATCTCTACACCCTCTATAGTTCCTTCCCGTACTTTATTCTTTAATAGGGAATATTCCTGGTAAAACTCCCAAGCAAACTGAACAATTTGCGCCGTATTCCGGTAATTGATAGACAGAATTTTAGAACGTCCCCGGAAATCCAGACCAATATCCTGGGCTAAACTCGTCCTTCTCTTGAAAATGGACTGGGCACGATCTTCTACCAAGAGCAGCGATTGCGTGTCCGGATTCAAACAACAGCTTAACAGCTTGAGCCAATCGGGTTCAAAATCCTGTCCTTCATCGATCAGAATGGCATCATAGGTCGGCAGGATCGCTTCTTTCCTATCCACTTTATCCAGCAAAGCGGGGATCTCGCTGTCCTTCAACTGCAGGCTGTTCCTCAACCATTCATGAAAATTATACACTTCTACCTTGGCATGTTTGTCCGCCGAAGAACCGTTTATTAAATCCAGCAGATCATCCGGCTCTTCCATCATTCGCGCGATCATCTGTTTCAAATGCCGGGATAATGGAATTCCGTAGCTTAACACAAGAATTTTCCAGTTTGGATAAGTTTTGGCCAGAATTTTAGCCCGGCTAGCCAGGACAAGAGTCTTGCCGCTTCCGGCGACCCCACGGATGAGCCTATGCTTATCACCAAGCTGTTTCGCCATATTTTCCTGATGGAGGTCCATGGTTTTAATGTTATGCAGCGACAGAAGAAGCTGATCCTGATGAGTCACAGGCGGCTTAAATTCCGCACTAATTCGCACCTCAGGGAAAAGGTGAAAGCGGATGGCTTGAATATCTTCGTTAGTTAAAATATATTTTTTCCGATTCCAGACCGTAAACATATTATGTATCTTGTCGCACAAGGTTTCAGGCGAGAAGGCTTCATCATCGGGATCAATTTCATCTCTGCATAATACAAACTGAGGCTCTATTACTTGATATAGATCGTATTTGATAAAATCCTCCTGCTTAAGTCTGGTAAAAACCGTCCCAAAACCATAGGGAAACTTTAAATAGGAACCGTTATCTTGAACGAGGTTTTGGTCCTTTTTCAGATGGTTTGTTATTAATCGGGCATTATCCCTCGCTTGTTTCAGTGGACTTTTGGCAGTCACCAATTCCCCGGCTTTATTTCGCAAAATCCATTCATCCTGATTGATTTGATAAATCGTACCCTTGGTGTAGTCTTTAACCTCCAAAATGACCAGCCCCAAATCAGGGCCTATAATCACGAAATCCGGTCGTCTCCCCCGAATCTCGGGTTCATAGTAAACGATATAATCACTAGGCAAATGAGCCTTTAGAGTTTCGAATAAAATACGTTCCCCGGAGGTCGCTCCCCTTGGAATGATTTCTGGTACCATGTAAGCCATATCCGTCTCTCCTAGTATTTTTTACCTAGAACCTATTATAGTACTATTGTACTGGAAAAGAGTATACAAATATTTATAAAAATTGCTGCAAAAACAGATTTATGGTTATAGGTTAACGCTGTTTCTCCCGCATTCTATTTCAGAACAAAAAAGAGACCGGGGCTTCATGCCCCAGTCGTTGGATTCTAATGGCGGTTATGAAAGTCTAATACCAAGGGGACTTACGATCTATAACTCCGCCCCTTTATAACCCATCGTACGATATCCTTTAACCCGTTTCTTGTACATGGCCATTAATACAGGAACCTGCATATCGACATAATCATAAATTTGTACTTCGCTCTTGTTGATGTGAGAACGGTGCAATCTGCCTGCATACTGTTCCAGCTTGCCTTTCCATGAGATGGGGTGAACAAGAAACAGTGTATCTAACCTGGCATCATCAAAGCCTTCGCCGATTAGTTTGCCTGTCGCAATAAAGAGACGTTCTTCATGGTCAGGAATACTGTCGATTTGCTTTCGAATATGTTCCCGCTGTTTCTTTCCCATTCCGCCCCGAAGAACGATCACATTTTTAGCAAATTTCATAAGCCGCTTCTCAAAGTACTCCACATGTGCCGTCCGTTCAACAAGTAACAAAGGGGAGCGTCCTTGATCCAAACAATGCAGTAAATCGTTAAAAATCATCGTGTTTCGCTCCTCATCTTCCACAAGCCGCTGAAAAACTTCTTGAATTCCCAGCTTCTCCGAATGGAGTGGCAACCGGAAGGAGGTGTAACGAGGATTGACGGTTAAAGAAAAGCTTCTTGAAGCGGCCTGCATCTTGGTATCTATTCGCATTCGTACAGGCCCCAATTGCATCATTACGATCGCTTCATGGCCATCCTGCCTCTTCGGAGTAGCAGTTAATCCAAATACGTATTTCGCTTTGGCTTTGACCAACACTTGTTCGAAACTGAAAGCAGAGATATGGTGGCATTCATCTACGATTATTTGACCGTAATCGCTAATATAATCCTTTACTACCCCTTTTCGGTTTAAGCTCTGGATAATGGCTATATCCACAATTCCCGTGCGCTTATCCCTGCCGCCTCCAACAACTCCGATGGATTCTTTCGGTAAATCAAGAAAGGTTTGCAATCTCTGTTTCCACTGATCCATCAGTTCCCGACGATGTACCAAGATCAAGGTGTTTACTTTGCGCTTTGCTATAATATTGGCGGCTACAACAGTTTTTCCAAAAGCTGTTCCTGCCGATAGAATCCCAGTATCATGCACCATAATGGACCTTGCAGCGGCATCCTGCAGCGTTGACAGCGTCCCGCAAAACTCCGTTTTTATTAAGGTGCCTCCAAACCTTTCATCCTTAATCTGAGTAAAGACATGATTTTGTTTAAAGAATTCTATAATCTGCTGCAAGCATCCTCTGGGTAACGCTAAATAATTTGGAAGATCCTCAGCACAACAAATAACCCTAGGTTTTCCGAAAGTGGATAGTCGCATCGCTTGTGCTTTATAAAAATCAGGGTTTGCAAAAGAAGCCAGCCTCATTAATCGATTGATCACATTCGGAGAAAGATCCTTTTTGCATATATATACTCGATTAGAAAGAACCAATTCCACCATTTCAGGCATTGACTCATGGAAATGAAAGTTTGCAGGCTTGGCTTCCAACTCCTGCAACCGTGCTTCCTCGTCTGAGTCCACCATGTCTATTTGAAAGAGGTCACCCTCCAAATCGTTCATTCGTAAAAATTTCAATACATCTTTCTCATTCATTTTCTCTAATTCCGCAAGAAATTGCCATTGGTCCTTATAGGGTTGAAAGGCTTCGTCCACAAAAACACTGTTTCCACTTTTCCGTGGTCCTCCTTGGAGCGGAAGGGCAATCAGATTGCCGAATCCTCCTTTCGGAAGCGTATCCTGGTTTGGAAACAATCGATCATAAGAATCTAGTCCCAGTTGATATCTGTAATTCATTGTAAGAGTCAATAGAGCGGTGCCAAGTTTTCTTGCCAAACTTGCAGGAATCGGCTCTTGGAAAAAGATCCAAATATGTCCGCCATTTCCGGAACGTGAACGCTCCAAAGCAGCAGGTATCTGCCTTTCTTTACAGACACGCATTACAGCTGCTGCATCTTCTTGCCAATTATTTTTATCAAAGTCAATGGCCAAAAACCAGCAAGTTTCATCCGGAAGCATAGGGTAGAGCCCTATGGTTCTGTCAGCCCTAGCATCCAGATGATTGGATATTACAGAATCAGTAATGGGCAAGAAATCCTGATGAGGACAAACCGAGCACTTCACTTTTGGCTTTTGGCAAACCGTGGTCCATTCATTACTGCACGCGGGTGAATAACCCGATTTCCCCTGTTTATTCTGCCAGCGTATGGGATAAACATCTTCACGGCCGCGAAAATAACTCCGGAATAACTCTATTTTATCTTCCGCTGGGGAGAACCGATGAACACCCTTTGGCTCTAATTGCTCATAAGAATAATTCATTTGATCAGTCTGGTTTATGTGTACGGTCTGGCTTATATCTTCAGATATCTTCTTCGGTATCATTGCTTTTAATTGACATCTAAGCTCTTCATTTTCCCGTTTAAGCTGTTCGATTTCTAGCCGCGCGAGTCGAAGCTGTTCGTGCAAGTTGTCCAATGCGACTCCCCATCCTTGCAATTCATATAGTAGGTAATTTCATTGTAACGGGAATTTTGAGTAATTGCCAAAGCAGCTGACCACTTATACATTTATTGGAAAAGGGAGGTTTGTTTAAATATGGTCAACCTTTAACTAAAGCTGGGAATACAACACTACTCCACTGCTGCTGGTTCCCAAAGTCATTTCAAAACTTACATGCCGATACTTTTTAGATCGTTCTTTGGCTTTCAGGTTTCCGCTGCCGTTCTCGTTTGCTATGTAAAAAAACTGCGAAAGTGCATCTTTTTGCAGGGAGTCGCTCGCCATTGGCTGAGAACCTGCGAAAGTGCATCTTTTTCTACGGTTCGAGTGATGGAGGGCGGTTATTGGCAAAAATTGCTGCATTTTTGCAGGCTTTGCTTCTTATCCTGCAAATTCTCTTCATAGTTGATGTATTATCGCAGGAATTTGGCTATTACCTGCCGCCTAGCGAGGGACCCGTCCGAAGCCGGGCCCCGTCGGCTTGAATAAATACGAGCCTATGAGTTCATATGGCGAAATGTCGCTAAACAGCCTCGGTCTTGGAAACCGAGGAGCTTCCGTTATGCTTGACGAGCAGCAGGCACAGCAGGGCCAGCAGCATGCTTCCGGAGGCGCATAAGAAGAGAGAGCCGTAACCGAAATGGTCGATGGCGAGACCCAGCAGCGGCGGAGAAGAAATGGCGGCCAGCGACGAGACGAGGTAGTACAAGCCCGTCCGGGTGCCGATGCTTCGTCCGCTGCCGGTGGCTACGACGAACGGATACGAGTTGATATTGATGCAGGCCCAGCAAATCCCGCCGAGCGCCAGCATGACCCGCAGCATAACCAGCGTTTCGATCAGCGGAATGGCGGCGAACACCAGAAATAAGCCGATCACGCCGATGAGGATCATCGTTTTTTTGCCGAACCGGTTGCCCAGCCAGCCGCTTGGAATCGCAAACAGGACGAAGAACAAGGAAAAGAACGTTAACGAGAACGCAGACGCACTCTCTTCCAGCCCCATGTGATGCTTTCCATACAGTGTAAACAGCGCCTCTACCCCCTGATAGGAAACGAACCAGAAGAAAATCGCCGCCAGCAGCAGAACCGTTGTGCGGTCCAATTCCCCGAGCAGCTTGACCCGCTCCGTATCCGCAGCCGCCCATGTAATGGAATCCCGCTTCTCCTTAATAAAACGGTACAAGATCAATAACGACAGCAAAGTAATGGCGGCGGCCGCCACGAAAGGAAACGACGGGTTGGCTTTATACAGCATCGATCCTCCGCCAAAAGCGATAATCGCCCCGACCCCGCCCATGAAATTAATGATTCCATTAGCCTTGGTCCGCTGCGCTTCCGGTGTAATATCCGGCATCAGCGCAATGGTCGGAGAACGGTACAGGCTCATTGCCAGATTCATCAGCACCATGAACAGCACCAATGTAATGAAATTGGTATGAAGCGGAATGAGGATCATAAACAAAGCAGCAAGCGGCATTCCGATCAGCAGATAAGGCATCCGCCGGCCGAATCGGGAGACCGTCTTGTCGCTGCGGTTGCCGATCCATGGCTGCAGGAACAAGGCACAATAATTATCGAGCGTCATCATGAAGCCGATCAAGGCCGTGCTTTGCAGGAACGGATCGAGGAAGAACGGGACGAAAGCATTATACAGCGACCAGGTAATGCTAATGCTGAAAAATCCGAAGCCCAGCAGCCAAGTCTTTTTCATACCCTTAATCCTCCATTGTCTTCAGCAGTTCTGCCAGACGGTCAGGGTAGTCCGTTATGATGCCGGCTACCCCGGCCTGAATCAGCCTGCGCATTTCGGCCGGCTCATTGACCGTAAACGGATGATACGCCATTCCCCGTGCAGCCGCCTGGGAAACCCACTCCGGGATAACCGCATAATGATACGCATGAAGCGCAGACGCACCGAATCGCGCCGCATACTCCCACGGCTCGTATAAGCCTTCCATATAGAGAATGCCGGTCCGGATCTCCGGGGCCAGCCGCTTGCAGTGCGCCAAGGAATAATGGTTAAAGCTCGAGAGGATCACCCGGTCGCTCATTCCAAACCTCCGGGTCGCTTCTATAACGGCCTCCTCTATACCGGGATACTGCACGACCCCGTTCTTCAGCTCGAGATTCACCTGGAGGGAACGGGATTTAACCAGCTCGAACAAATCCTCCAGAGTCGGAACGCGCTCCCCCTTGAATGCCGGACTAAACCAGGAGCCCGCATCCAGCTCCCACAGCTCATCCCCTGTCACATCCTTCACCAGTTTGGGCAAGCCCGTCGTCCGCTGCAGCGATTCATCATGAATCAGAACCAATCGGCCATCCGCCGTCATTTGTACATCGGTTTCGATCGCCGTCGCACCGAGTTCGATACACCGTTCGAAAGCCGCCATAGTGTTCTCCGGACAGTAACCGGATGCTCCCCTGTGGGCAATGTTTAAAACCGCTTTCAATTCACAAGCCTCCATTTCGCCAATACCATTTTCATCCATTATACAACAGATCAAATCGGGAACCAGCCGTAATTTTGTAAAAAAAGCTCCTAACGTAGCCTTGGCGAAGACGAATAACCCGGTATTAGTGGTAGCTTTTTATGCCAATAGGAATCTTTGGTTACATCGTATTATCATGAGGAGGGTGAGCTTCCTCTATCTATACTGCGACCTATTTGAGCTATCCCGATTCGATGCCCCTCTTGGCGGCAATTTAAGTGAAGCCCGATTCAAGCTTGAGAAGTAAGGGGATGCTTGCAATTTTCCGGCCAGCGGTTATTTCCGTTTGCCTTTACGAACAATACCTCATCTCCATTAAACAAGCGGCTTGTTATCCCCATTCCTTGGTCGTCGGGAGTGTAATGGAACACGATTTCTTGAGTGTCTTCATCCGAAATTTGTGCAAGGATGGCTTCCAGATTGATTTCTCTTCTTCCGATCAAGTCGTAAAGATCGATTTGGCCTTCCCTCCTCTGAAGGATAGCCATAATTTCCTCCTGTTCCAAATAATAAATATCGTTATTAAAAATATTTCGGCAATAAAACATTAATATACCATGGGCACGTTCCGTTCCAAACCGCCGGGAAACCGGAATTCTCTCCGAGGTAAAATGAGTAAGTAAACGAACATGTTCGCTATTATTCATATCCAGCTTGCGGATGCCGTTCCCCTTCTTTGGCCCTGCGGAATAATCCAAAGTAAACTGGTGCTCCTCTACGGGCTCAAAACCAAACCTGGGGTAAAAATCCAAAACGTTCCGATTAGCAAATAAATAGATGTAATCGCATTTGTCCCCGTATTCATCCAAAACCCGGTTCATTAAACGGGCAGAAAGCCCCCGCTTCCGATAATCCGGATGGGTCATTACCGTTCCGATTTGCAGTGCGCTTCTTCGCTCGCCTTGGATAATCAGATCGAGCAGATTGATCGATACATTCGCCGCGACGGCCTCTCCATCCACATAAGAAAAAGGAATGTACCGGTTATCCCACTCATTCAGATTTATGCCGAAAATTTGATTGGCAAGCATCGTCAGGCTCTTTCCATAGGGTTCATCCGCCTTGTAGCCTTGGACAAATTTTAAATTATTCATAAATTGATACCCCTTCTTTTATTCAGTTGATCAAAGGTCCCCTATGGACTATATTTCTTGACGCTGGTTGAAGATACCTTCTTGCGTTAAAAAGGTGTCGTTCTATTAGGGTTTTCCGCCATTTTGTTTCTTTTGACATCTTTGCAGAGCGGCAGTAAACTAAAAGGAAATCCGCATCATTCCATAAATATCTATAGGATAACTCGTCATTAAACTCCGAGATTGCCTTAATAAATTTATGTTAGGGAGGAAGTAATGTATGGATGTACTGCAAGCAATCCAGCTTCGCCGGGAAATCACCCGATTCAAACCGGATCCCATTCCCAGCGAGGTGCTGGAGCAGTTGACACAGGCGATGTATTATTCCCCCACCGGCAAAAATTTGCCTTCTCGCGAATTCATTTTGGTGACTGATCCCGCTATGCTTGCCCAGCTAACGCCAGCCACTCCTTACATGAAGTGGCTGGAGCAATCGGCGGCCGCTTATGTTATTCTCGGCCATCCAGGGGAGAGCAAGTATTGGCTGCAGGACGCCACGCTCGCCGGAGGCTATCTGTGGCTTGCCGCCGTTTCCCTCGGATTGGGGGCGGCATGGGGAGCGATCTACCATTCGGAGGACAGCGACGAATCTTCCCGGCGGGAGAACTTCATTCGCGAGAAGCTGGCCATCCCTCCGGAGCTGCGTGTCGTCGCCATTATCGGCCTGGGGTACCCTGCCGTTCAGCCGCCGGCCAAAGAGATGTATCCGTTGGAGCGCGTTTTTCACAAGGGAATCTATAAGGAGAATTAGATAAGAGAAAAGCGGACTGGAGAAACGATAGGGTTGTGCTTCACCCGGTCCAGCTCTCTGTTAGGTGGGGAGGCGGTCCTCCTCACTGCCATGCAGCGCCCCCGGCACACGCCGAAGAAGGTGTCGCCAAGAAAGCAGGAAGCTTTACTGTTGCATATGTAAGCCGACTTGGCTGGCCCGAGACTGTTGCTGTCGTGGAAGTTCAGGACCGGGCCTCCCCTTACAACTCTCGCTCGCTGCAACTCAACGGACCATCACGACATTTACACGGCTGCCCGGATGATTTTCGTACAAAAGCGAGATCATCGTGACATTTACTCAGCCGTTTGTACGATTTTTCATACAAACGCACTCGTTCGCTCCGCCCCTACAAAAAAAGCAGACTCACGCCTAATCGCGTAAGCCTGCCTATCCTTCACCTATTGAAGGAACTTATTGATGATCTCCGGCTTCGTTTCTTCAGCCAGCGAATACACTTCTCCGTCCATTCTTCCGAGGGGTTTTGAACCCCTTTTGCCATCCTAAGGGCTCCAAGGTTCATGGAATCCTGTAAGTCCATGCTTCCCCGCCCCGCGTTGCTGCAGCTATGCCGCTGCCTTTTACTTGGCAGAAGAGACCATGATCTTGCAGATATCATTGGTGAACTGTACAGGGTCCTCTACCGTCAGCCCCTCGATCAACAGAGCTTGATTGTACAGCAGATGGGTGTACAGGTCCAATTTTTCCTTATCGTTGGCAAAGGCATCCTTTAAAGACTGGAACACTTCGTGATTTTTATTGATTTCGAGAATTTTCTCTGCCTGCACATTGGGATTGTTCGGCATCGATTTTAAAATTTTCTCCATCTCAATCGTCACTTCGCCGTCCGTGGAGAGACATACCGGGTGCGATCTCAACCGCTTGGATACTCTAACCTTCTTGACCTTGCCCGCTAGCAGCTTCTCCATATGCTCGAACAGCTCTTTGTCCGCTTCGTCCAGAGAATCCTCTTGCTCCTTGTTATCCTCGGTCTCGATTCCCAAATCACCGCTGGACACCGACCGGAATTCCTTCTCCTTGTAGCTCATGAGCATCTTGACGGCAAACTCGTCGATATCCTCGGTGAAATACAGGATTTCATATCCTTTCTCGGCGACGAGCTCGGTTTGCGGCAGCTTCTCGATCCTTTCGACCGATTCTCCGGAAGCGTAGTAAATATACTTCTGGTCTTCCGGCATGGCGGATACATATTCGTCGAGAGTGACCAGCTTCTTCTCTTTGGAAGAATAGAACATCAGCAGGTCCTGCAGCTCCTCCTTGTGGCTTCCGTACTCGCTGTATACTCCGTACTTTAATTGTCTGCCGAATTGTTTATAGAACTGCTCGTATTTCTCTCTTTCTTCCTTGAGCATGCTTTGCAGCTGATTCTTAATCTTGTTCTTGATATTCTTGGCAATCAGCTTAAGCTGCCGGTCATGCTGAAGCATCTCCCGCGAGATGTTAAGGGATAGATCCTCCGAATCGACCATCCCCTTGACGAAGCTGAAGTAGTCCGGCAGCAGGTCCGGGCATTTGTTCATAATCAGCACGCCGCTGGAATACAGCTCCAGTCCCTTTTCATACTCGGCGGAATAAAAGTCGTAAGGAATGTTCTCGGGAATGAACAGAATCGCATTATAGCTGATGGTGCCCTCCACGCTAAGATGGATATGCTTGAGCGGCTTGTCGAAGCCGTAGCGCTTCTCGGTGTAAAAATTGGCGTAGTCCTCCGGAGTCAGCTCGCTCTTGTTCTTCTTCCAGATCGGAACCATGCTGTTGATCGTCTGCTCTTCCTGATATTCCTCGTACTCGTTCTCGCTGCCCTCTTTAAGCCGGGAGCCGGTTACATCCATGCGGATGGGGTAACGGATGAAGTCGGAATATTTTTTGATAATCGCCCGTAAGCGGTATTCTTCCAAATATTCGTCGTACTGATCATCCTCGGTGTTCTCTTTGATCTTCAGAATAATGTCCGTTCCGACCGTTTCCTTCTCACAAGGTTCAATGGTGTAGCCGTCCGCGCCCTTGGATTCCCACTTATAGGCTTCATCGCAGCCCAGGGCCTTACTGATCACGGTGACGGAGTCCGCTACCATGAAAGCCGAATAGAAGCCGACACCGAACTGCCCGATAATTTCGTGCCCGTCCTTCACTTCGTTCTCTTTCTTGAAGGCGAGGGAACCGCTCTTCGCAATGACGCCAAGGTTGTTCTCCAGCTCTTCCTTCGTCATCCCGATTCCGGTATCGGAAATCGTCAGTGTCCGATTCGCCTTGTCCGGCTTCACCTTTATGTAATAGTTGTCTTTATCGAACACCATTTGCTCATCGGTCAACGCTTTGTAATAAATCTTATCTATGGCATCGCTGGCGTTGGAGATCAATTCCCGCAAAAAGATTTCTCTATGAGTGTAAATAGAGTTGATCATCATTTCCAACAGTCTCTTCGACTCGGCTTTAAATTGCTTTTTGGCCATGGTTCTCTCTCCTTTCATGCTCTTGTACTATGGTCAACCGTTTTTAGCACTCTCATGAATAGAGTGCCAATCACTTGTTTTATAGCATTTCTTCCGTATAAAGTCAATATGGAACAGATTATCCGGACGGACGGTCCCCGGTATAAATCCGCATCTGCCCAGGCTGAATCCAGCCGCGGCTCCGCATCCATTCCGACACGATCAAGCTGATGACCGCCGGGCCGATAAAATGAAGCACGGCTATCTGAATGAAGACCGCCGGGGAGAAGCCCATCGTCGTAAAGGTCATGATCTGGCCGACCAAACCGCTGGTGCCCATGCCCGCCCCTGCGGCATTGTTCGACATGGGCCAGAGTGTGGCTCCGATCGGGGCCAGAATCATTCCCGCCACCGTCGGCGGAATCAGAATAAGCGGAAAGCGAACGATGTTCGGCACCTGCAGCATAGAGGTGCCAAGCCCTTGCGCGAGCAGGCCTCCCACCTTATTCTCCCGGTAGCTGCTGACGGCGAAGCCGATCATCTGCGCACTGCAGCCGATGGTCGCCGCCCCTGCGGCCAACCCGCTTAGATCCAGCATGAACGCAATGGCGGCACTGGAAATAGGCGCGGTCAGCGCAAGCCCCATTAAGGTCGCCACCAGAATGCTCATAAGGATGGGCTTCTGCTCGGTCCCCCATACAATCCAGCTCCCGAACGCGGTCATCGCGCCCGAAATTGCAGGCCCGACAAATTTGGCCGCGAGGAACCCGGTGATGATCGTTACGAAAGGCGTAACGATAATGTCGACCTTCGTCTCCTTGCTGACCAGCTTGCCGAGCTCGACCGATACTAACGCCGCCACGTAGCTTCCGGCGGGTCCGCCGAACTCCGCTCCCGCGGCCCCCGTTGCCACAGCCGCAAAGATCACCAGCGGCGGCGCCCCCAGACCGTAAGCTATCGCCGCTCCAATGGCCGGCCCCATCAAATTCATGGCGAGCTGACCCATCTCCGAGAAGAGCGGCCAGCCCAACTGCTCGCCGATCGTACGCAGAATCAGCCCTATGATTAAAGACGAAAAAAGCCCCAGCGCCATATAGCTAAGCGCATCAATGATATAGGCTTTTGCGGTAAGCTGAATTCCTTTCCGTTTCAAAAAGCTGCTCATTTCGCTTCCTCCAGACGTAACGGATAAATTGCCACCTTTCCTTTTCCACAACCTGGCTGCAAAACCCTTCTTTCGCTATTGAAACAATAGGAAGGCTGTTCAGGCTGTTGAAAAAGCGTTTTTAGGACAAATGCATGAAAAAAAGCATGTAATATTAGGTTTTCGTACCACTTTCTTTGCAGAAAAACGGGGGTTCTCGACAACCTTTTGTTCAGATTCTTTTTTTGATTCAGATTAACTTTCGCAAAGGGTGCGAATCGCTAGATTTACGGCTATCTTAGTTGTCGTTTTCGCGCGAGAGAAGTTGATCTAACTGTATTTTATGCAGGTAGATTGGGGCCTTTTGTAGAAAACGACTAAACCAAATGGAAAAACTGCATTTAGAATGGATGACTTTGGGCGATATCCCCCATTTTGCACAAACTAGCTGGAGGAAATCCAGTTAGTTTTTCGCTTCCCGCACCAAGAGGGCAAACTAACTGGAGGAAATCCAGTTAGACGCGCCATTCCGTTTGAACGGCACCTGCAGAAAATGAAAATAGACGGATTTTCCAGTTAGACCCCCATGCCTCTGGCCGCGGCACCATCAGATGGTGAAAATGGATGGATTTTCAAGGTAGTTTTTCGCTTCCCGCACCAAGGGGGGCAAACTAACTGGAGGAAATCCAGCCACGAGGCTTCCAATAATGGAGCTAGAACTTGACTTTTGGCATCAACATAGAGAGATAGCTTCATAGAAATGCAATGTCGCAGAAGGTTTTCTACATCTTCTTGGCGAATTGTTCCTATAGGTGACAGGAAAATGATGACACAAATAGTGCAGTCCGAAGAAGATATTTGGGACGCAGTCTACAAAATAAAATACTTGTTAAAAGGCCTGCCTTTTTCAGAAAAAGATACGCAGTGCGTCATCGTCAGCCTGCTCGAAATTGCGCACAATGTGTTGGACCATGGAGGAGGTATGGGGACCGTTATTGGCAAGAGAGTAGACGGAGGAATTTGTTTCATTGTATCCGATCAGGGGCCTGGAATCCCTTGTGTAGACACCATCCTGAAGGGACAATATACGTCTCATTCAGGATTGGGCTTAGGATTAAACGGAGCAAAACGATTAATGGATGAACTGAAGATTGAAACATCTACGAAAGGAACGAGAATCATTGCCATTAAACGATATGTCTGATAAACGGGATGAACACAACTTGCGACTGGCTTCTGTAGGACAAATTGCCGCTGGTATTGCTCATGAGGTCCGAAATCCACTGACTGCGGTTAAAGGCTTCTTGCAATTGCTGCAAGAGCAAGCGCCGCATAACTATATCGATATTGCTCAGCAGGAATTGGATAATGCGATCTCCACTTTGCAAAATCTCCTTAATGTATCCAAGCCGGACGCGGAAGATGAACCGGTGACCCGATTCAGCTTATGTGCGGAATTGGAATCCCTGTTAAGCTTATTTCAAGACCAAATATACCGTGTAACGATCGAAAAGTCATTTGAACAGCCGGAGGTTGAAATTTCAGGCAGGAAGAACCAGCTTAAGCGGGCTTTTTTTAACATTCTGAAAAACTCCTTCGAAGCCATCCCGGGGAAAGGAACGATTCGAATCAGTCATTCCTGCGACAACAATATGGTTTATGTCTCGATCTCCGACTCCGGAGTAGGCATTCCGCGGGAAAAGCTTATGCTGCTTGGAACGCCCTTCTTTACGACCAAATCGGAGGGAACCGGGATGGGGCTGACCTATGTCTATTCAACAGTTTATCAGCATGGCGGCTCGATCAGAGTAGAAAGTGAGGAAGGGCAAGGAACGACATTTCTGTTGGAATTTCCTCTGAATGTTCCGGTTGATAAAGGAGTGGTAGTCATGGACCTGCAATACGAACAAGGGATTCAGCTCAAGGATTTTCTCAACATCAACAAGGATGAATTCGAGCAGCGGCTGTTGAACGAAGCCGTTAACATTAGAGATATCATCCAGGAGATCAAGACGATAGGAAATATCGATCTGTTGAGCAATGCGCAGAAATTGGTCCATCTGATGATTGACCATAAAGATTTGGAAATCGTCAACTTCGCTCAACAGGAAGGCCAGCTTTGGGCTCGGCATTCCTCCCTCAACTTGGCGGTCAAGCTGGAATGGTTCCAGGCTATCCGGAGAGTATTGTGGGATTTCATTTATAATTACGAGCGTCTTAGCAAGCAGCAAATTACGCGGGAGCAATTTTTCGCACTGGAAAGACAAATCAATACGACGCTGGATATTTTCCTCCGCCACTTCTTTATGAGCTATACCCGGTTCAAAGATGAATTAATTCAATCGCACAAAGAATTGATAGATGACTTGTCTGTGCCGATCATCCCTCTTTCCGCATCGGTTTCCATTCTTCCTCTGTTGGGAACGGTCGATACACACCGGGCTAAAGTGATTCAGGAGAAGGCACTGCACCAAATCGGGGCCTCCAAAATCAGGACCTTGTTAATCGACATGTCGGGTGTCGCTTTCCTGGATACGATGGTGGTCAAGCATTTATTCAAAATAATGGACGGCGTCAGTTACATGGGCTGCAAAGCGATTGTCACCGGGATCCGCCCGGAAATCGCCAGTACGATTGTCGATCTGGGCATCTCCTTCAGCGATAAAGTGGAGACGAAAGGAACGCTGCAGCAGGCCTTGGAGGAATTGGGGCTGCAAATCCTGGATTCCGAGACAAGAGGTATATCTTAGCTCCAGGCAGCTCCGGCTTGCAGCGAATCGAATGATCGCATACATAAGAACCCCTTCAGCCAATCCGCCTGGAGGGGTTCTGTCATTCACACCGCACACAGACGGCAAGGATGCTTGTTACGGGGAACGCTGCAGCAGAGCTTCCGTTTCTTCAACCAGTCGGCGGAGCATTAACACGCTTTCCCTGATTCGCTCTTTGTCGGAAGATATCAGGCTGACGGCCCGGTCTATTCGGCTGCACATAAACAAAAAAATACAGACCGATCCGAGCATTTGCTAAATCCCTGAACCAACATTCTTCTAAATGGCCATGCAGGAAAATTATATTTTATGTAGAAATAATAGGATATTTCAAACTGGGCCCATACCAATAACTGTTGTAAGGAAACTACTCCGGATTGTATAGAGCAACTGGTAAATCATAAACGCCGATGGATCACATTATTGCATTAGGGGGAAATTTATGTCGTCCACAAACAGATTCTATACTTTCAGTTATCATGGGGCTTCCAACGATAAGCTATTGATCGAACAGGAATGGGAGAAATTCGTGTCCGGTTGTTCTGCGCCGATTAATGTAAGGCCTTTCATGTTCCATTCCTGGAAACGGTGCCTGGAACAAGGGATCGATCCGCACCTTATCCAAATTCCATATAGCTTGGGGACGGATCAGATCCAGGAGTACGTCACCTCCGATCCGTTATTCCGGATGGTCAAACCACTCTTGATCAAGCTGAAGCAATACGCCGGAAATACCGGTTATCTTGTTACTTTCTCCAATCCTGCCGGGGAAATGGTCTACTGCGACGGGGATTTGTCCCTAAAGCTGAAAGCGGAAGACATTCACTTGTCGCCGGGTGCGAATTGGAGCGAGAGCAGTGCGGGAACGAACGGGATTGGTACTTCTCTGGTTACCGGGCTGCCGTTACAGGTGTTTGCCAGCGAGCATTTCTGCCAGGAAATTCACGAATGGACCTGTTCCGCAGCTCCTATCCGTGATCCCGGTACGGGCAAAATTGCCGGAATCGTCGATTTATCCGGGTTCTGGACGGCCAACGATCCGAGAACTCTGGCAGCCGTAATCCGCACGGCTCGGGAAATCGAGAGCCTGCTTTATAACCAATTGAGAATAGAGCGTTTAAGGCTGGCTCAATATTTTGTGGATTTAACCCATAGGACGACACTGCCTCTTGCGGTTTTGGACCGGGCGGGACGGGTCGTCAAGGCTTCCCCTATTCTGTATGAGAAAGGATGGATTTCCCCTGAACATTCGCTAGAACCTCCCTCTTTCGCCAAAGAATCCTTGTCCTCAACAACAACCTGGGAAATGACGGACAACCTTGAGAATAAGAGGTGGCTCTTCGAGCTTTCGCCCTACTATTACGGGGGAGAAGCCATCGGATCGGTTGTTCATGCCCTTCCGCCGGAGATTAGGGTCAGCCCTTCGTTACCGGACTTCCGTCATTTTCCGACATCCCCGACACTGGAGAATAACAAAGCAGCGAGCGAAGAGCGGACCGCCGCCCAACCAGCCCCCTTCTATCAATCGCTGTTCCGGCATCACCCCGATGCCATCTTCGCTTATGATTTACAAGGCTTTCTCCTTGAAGCCAATCCCGCTGCGGAGAGATTGCTCGGCTATGATGCGAATGAGTTGAGCAGCATAGCGGTCTGTGATCTGGCCTGCCCGGACAGCAAGGAGCTGAAGAGGAAGGCTTTCGCCCAAGCGGCGGGCGGTATGCAGCAAGAATTCGAGGCGGTTTTCCGGCATAAGCAGGGACACAGCATCCATGCCATGGTGAATAGTTTTCCGATCATTATGAATAACGAAATTATCGGCGTCTTCGAAACCGTTCGCGGAATTCAACCGAATCACCAGCAGATGGCCGAGGACTTGAAATTGACCAAAGAACAGCTTGAATTCTATCTAAGCAATACCGAAGATGCGATCCTTGTCGTCGATGCCGATTTTCATATCGTTAAAGCCAACCAAGCCTGTGAACGTATGTTCGGCTGGACGGAGCAAGAGCTGCTTGGCAAAGAGCCCCCGATGGTGCCGGGCCATTTGGAAAGTGAAAACGAAGACATGCGCAACCACATGCTGCGTTCACGGAACGTCATTCCTTACGAAACGGTGAGACAGCGAAAAGACGGCAGCCTGATCCATGTTAACCATTGTGCCGCTCCCCTCTTCGACAGCAAGGGCAGCGCCGCCGCCTATGTGCTTATTTCAAGGGATATTACCGCCCTCCATCAAATGCACGATATGCTGATTGAAAGTGAGAAGCGGCTGCGGACGCTGATCAATTCCATGCCCGACCTCGTCATCTTTAAGGACGATCAAGGGAAATGGCTTGAAGCCAATAATACGGCGATAGCCGCGCTAAATTTGGAGATGATCGATTATCAGGGAATGACGGACAGGGAGCTGGCCTCCTGCAATCCATTTTACCGGGAAACCTTCATTAAATGCTCGCTGTCCGATCGCCGGGTCTGGGACAAAGGCAGCCTCATCCGATTCCAGGAAATCATCCCGCACCCTGGCGGCAGGTCCATGATTTGCGATATTATTAAGGTTCCCATTTATCATGGGGACGGCAGACGCAAAGGATTGATCGTCATCGGACGCGACATCACCGAGCTGAAGCAAACGGAAGAATTGCTGCGCAAAACCGAGAAACTTGCTGTTGTCGGTCAATTGGCGGCGGGAATCGCCCACGAAATCCGCAATCCGCTTACGACGCTTAAAGGCTTCCTAAGCTTGCTGCAATCTGCTACAACCACGACGAACATCTGGTATCTGGAAGTCATGCTGTCCGAAATCGAGCAAATGGAGTCCATTACCGACCAGCTCTTGACTGTAGCCAGGCCGCAAACCATCAGGATGGAAAAGAGAAATTTGGAAGCTTTGATACGGCAGGTTTCTTCATTCTTGTATCCGCTTGCAACGATGCATAATGTACAGATTTCAGTGGAATCGGACTCTAGTGACTTGCTCGTCGAATGCGAAGAAAACCAGCTTAAGCAAGTTTTCATCAATATTATCAAAAATGCGATTGAGGCGATGCCCCAGGGCGGACAAATTGCCATGAAGGTGAGGCGGTCCGGGGATTTCGTTTCGGTTCAAGTGGCGGACTCCGGCTGCGGCATACCGCAGAACAGAATCGCCCGCTTGGGCGAACCATTCTACAGTTTAAAGGAGAAGGGGACCGGCCTCGGGTTAATGATCTGCTACAAAATTATCAAGGAGCATAAAGGAACCCTTCAAATTGACAGTGAAGTAGGCCGGGGAACGACCGTCGAAATTATTTTGCCGCCCTAGGAGTTATAAAAAGTTCAGGTTGCGCGGCTAAGAACGCCCCAAAGTGATTTGCTAACTGGGTTATATATGCACGGGTGAATTCAGGACCCTGGAGACAAATCTTTTCTTCCGTATCTCAACGATATGCCCACTAACTATATACTTTACGTAGGGCATTTACCCTGCTCCACTGCTTTTCATTTACGGTTTTAACGCCATCAATATGATAATGGCAACGACGAGTAGTTTACAAAACCAATCATAAGGAGTCAGTTTACTAGACAAGATTTTATATTGTTGCGGAATCTCTTCACTTTCACAGGTTCTGATCATTTCATGCATAGTTTTCATTTTAGGTCCGATAACCATTTCCGAGTAAAGGCTGAAAACTACGAACAAAGCAATGGATGTGTCGAACCACAACATCTGAAACAGTGACGGGTTGATCCATCCCATCAATAATCCTGTAAGCAATAAAGCGATCCAACCAATAGTGGCCGCCTTATTCAGTTTCTCAACGCCTTGATGTGCATATTTTAATTCAAGTGCCAACCATACAGCGGAAGCTTGCCGATATGACTGGAAAGCTTGATCCTGAGAACGTAAAGTATACGAAAAGCGGCGATATGTGAACCCCTCCCCCAAACCAATTCGTGATAAACTATTAGACTTGAGAAGTTCCTCATATTATATTTTTTAGAATACGACCGAATAAGATTCAAGGCTTTTTCTAGACGCTTTTCCCTCAAATAACCAAATACGGTCGTTCCATATAGTTCTTTAAAACCAATTTTTAATTTGTTGTCGTTAATGCCAATCATACGGGATAATTCGAGCAGCGAGGGGGGATTTGCCATACGCTCCAACATTATATCGCGTGCCTGCTGTATTTTTTGCCTTTCAATGCTGGATAATTTGGGAAGGAAGCTTCGGCTCAACGAGATAGTGCGTCAGAAGTTCTTTTTTCCGATTATAAGTCCATAAAAACAAATCCCTGCCGCCAGGTTTTATAGGCCTTACAAACTATTTTTTCAAACAAAAACGGCAGAATGGTTAAATTTTGAAAAAAGAACACATGTTTTGTAGGAATCTGTCGCTTGATGGCGAATTTGATAATAGGTACAAAGGATTGCTAATGGTCCTTTCGACGGGTATGCTCAGTACGATAATCGCAAACCTCTTGAAAAATTGGGACGCAAAACCTACGGGCCTAAGGATCTGCTTTCTATGGCGGCCGGGTTGCCGAAATGGTCGTTCTATCCGGAAAGGAAATTAGTCATGCCATCCACACAAGCTCTTATCAAACAAGAAGATTTATATCACGAGTTCCAGCCGATCTGCCATCTTCATACCCACAAGACGATTGGCTATGAAGCTTTAATCCGCTGCTCAACGGAACCAAGAATCGATCGGCTGTTCCGGGCCGCTGCAAGACATAATATGCTGTTCACGCTGGACACCCTTTCCATTTATAATGCAATTTCCGCGTGCTTTGCTGATCCAGGGAGGGTGGAATCCGATCAGCACCTGTTCGTGAACGTATTCCCTTCGACCTTATCTTCGGATCGATTTACCAGATTCATATTTAAGCTCATGCAGCGGTACGGAAAGTACGCCCACAATATCGTATTCGAAATTAATGAAGCCATCTCGGAGATGGACGACTGGGACACCGGGCAATTTCTGAGAAACATCCATCTGCTGCGGGATTGCGGCTTCCTGGTTGCGCTCGATGACGTTGGAGAAGGGGCAACCACCTTGAAGAGAATCGTGGAAATCGGCCCCGACTTTATCAAGATGGATCGTTTCTTTGCCAAGCACCTGCTCTTCAGCAAACAGAAGCAAAAATTGTTAAAGTTCTTCGTTGATTTCTGCGGAGACGAATCTAATCTGATTCTGGAAGGAATCGAAGAGATTGAGGATTTGCGGCAATCCTGCAAGCTAGGCGTTCCCTTCGGCCAAGGCTATCTGCTGGCGAAGCCCGGCCCTCTGCCGGGTCGTCCACCGACCTCGTTTCGCTCAATCGAAGATTAAGGGAGTTATGACATTGGACATGAGGACGAATTATTCCAAAAGAGCTATGCTTTCATTGAAATTTTCCGAATTTGAAATGCCTCCGATGCAGGACATGCTCATTATCGGAAAAAGGGCGCCGATTGGTCCGGAAGCCGCACGCCGTATGGCGGAAGCACTGTCTCCCGAACAATTCTCCATCATCGAACTGGAGCACCCCCGAGTGGAAGCCGTTCTGGTGCGTAACTCGCTGTTGCAAATGCTGGAAAAGAAAGTGCTCATCGGCATTATTTTGGAGGAGGTGGAAAACCTGCTCAGCGATTCGATGGTGCTTCGTTCGGAGCTAAAGATCGAGATAGCCGTGCATCGGGAGGTGGATATGAGTTGAAAGTGGCCGATGTGATGACTTCGCCGGTTCACAGCGTTTCGCTTGGAAAGAGCGTATGGTACGCTTCGCAGCTAATGTCCGAACTAAAAATCGGCTCGCTGGTCGTCGTTGAAGCAAGAGAAGTTGTCGGAATCATTACCTCTCGAGACGTCCGGACCGCGCATCCGAACCGGATCGTGGCCGACGCAATGACGCCTAACCCGATCTGCGTCCCGGAGCATGTTTTCGTATGGGATGCGCTTCTGCTGATGGAACAAAACAGGATTGAACGACTGATTGTCCTCCGGCAAGGAGAGCTCGTTGGCATCGTCACACGAGAGTCTCTGACTACCCGGCTGTCCGAATGGTACGATTCGCTAACACAGCTGTATGGTTCCTCCTATATTCATGTGATAGGAGAGGAGCTGCTCGCGAGCGGTCGGTCCTTCCAGCTGCTGTTCATCGATCTGAACCGCTTCGGCGAAGTAAACAAGCGGTTCGGGCATCCGGTCGGTGACGACATGATCCGTGAATTTTCGAACAAGCTGAAGTCGCTGTTCGGACCGGGCGATTACATAAGCCGCTATGCCGGAGACGAATTTGCCATTATTACGCAGAAATCCGATGAAGAAGTGCAGCGAATTATCGATCAGCTCTCCTGCGGTCAATCGGTCGGCAGGGCCAGCGTCTCGGCCGATACCGGCTGGGTGAACGAACGGGTTGTGCCGGAATTCGGACAAATGACCTTCCGCGAGTTGATTTCCAAGGCAAGCATGCTGTCCACGCAAGCGAAGATCGACTATGCGGGCCGGAGGTAACCGCTTGAGCGCCTGCCGCATAGTCTGGCCTTAGTGCATTCGAATGTATCCGATAAGGAAAGCGAAATGCAACCGGGAATGCCTCCTCAGGCTGTCCCGGTTTTTTTTTCGGAGATTGACGCACCGGCTGCTCAAGTTATGCCAATACTGAAATTTTCCTTTGTACGATTCGGCCAGTGCAGACCTTGTAAACATAGTAACAACGGTTGGTCAAATCAACCAATCCCAAGACCCGCTCCTCGATCACTGCATTTTTCTCTTGTAGAAAACCCTCGACCCGAAGAAAACGACATTCCCTCCCAATAAGATGGTAAATTCCCATCCCGTTTTACCTACAGTAAAGAAGTTGGTTAAGGACCAAGCCAATAAGGCCACGGTAAAAAATACGAAAGCATTCCTTGCCGATTTATCGCTCTGGTATCTTTCCATCTCATCCGCCTTACGCAGTAGTTTCATAGGGAGTCCTCCTCGTATATAAATAATTGATCAACCTTTGTTCCGAGATGAATAGCCAATTTAAAAGCAAGGGAAAGTGAAGGATCGTACTTATCGTTTTCGATGGCGTTGATAGTTTGTCTTGTAACTCCACACTTGTTTGCGAGCTCCTCCTGGGATATTCTCATCGTTTTTCTAATATCCCTGATATTATTCTTCAATGTAAGGAATCACCTCGATGAAAATGTAAAAAAGTTTTTACATTGATTATCGTAATACTCTTTAACCAAAATGTCAAATTGTTTATACATTTCTTACAGCTTTCTCCCAAGCTTATGGTACTTTTTCGTTGTAAATACAATATTACCATTGGGCTTTTTTTGAAATTATTGTAGATTTATGATTAGACATATTCTGAAAGGAACTTTCTTAAATGATTACAACAACCATCAAGGGGATAAGTTAAAATTTGAAGACTCGTGCCGGGCTCTTCTCTCCGCGAACGGTGGACAACGGAACTCTGGCCATGCTGTCGGTCATTGAATTTGAAAAAGACGATAAAATATGCGATTTAGGCTGCGGTTATGGAGTTGTGGGCTTATTGGCGGCCAAACTGGTCCGTCCAGAAAATGTAGTTATGGTGGACAACGATGAACAGGCTATCGAAACCGCCAAAGAAAATGCGGCGGCCAATGAGGTTTCCGGTGTACACATTGCCCACAGCGACGGTTTTTCCGGTATCCGGCATAATGACTTTACCAAAATCATTTGCCACCCGCCTTATCATGCCGATTTTGCCGTGCCAAAAATGTTTATCGAAAAAGGATTTAACCGGCTCGCTCTAGAGGGCAGGATGTATATGGTGACCAAGAGAAAAGAGTGGTACAGAAACAAACTGATTTCCATCTTTGGCGGAGTTAAGGTTTGGGAAATCGAAGATTATTTTGTTTTCATGGCCATCAAAAAAAGTGATCGATACTCTAACTCAAAAGGAAATAGGGGACTTCGGAAAATATAGTTGAAATCTGTTATTTACTTGTACCGCGTGATGTAGGCGAGAACCTACGCTGAATTTAATAGGATTGCCAACGGCAACGAAGAGGCTTCCCCCGCTGTTAAACTCCGGGTCGATCTTGATCTTACCTATGATCCGATTTCTATCCAAAATCTTTTGATGACATTGCCATCTTCCTCCGTAAAGCTGAAGTCCGGGATTCCGCCGTTTTTGAGTATCGTTTTCTCGGAAGCTATATTCCCCTCATCACATACGACAAGGGCTTGCTTAATGCCAAGCTCTTTAGCTTTCTCCAGGGCCAGGAACAGTAATACGGTCGCATAACCCTTCCTTCTCTCCGACGGACGAATCCCGTAACCAATGTGGCCGCCGCGATGGAGTAACTTCTCCGTTAAGCCGTGTCTGATATTAACAGCCCCTATCACCTTCTTATTGTCGGACACTAGCCAATAGGTTGAGCTCGGAACCCAATGGTCAGGGGGATTCTCCTGTTTTTCATTCTCAAGCAGAAATTGGAGCATCCCTTCAAAGTCCGATGGATCTCTGCGTATCACCCACGGAACCATAGGTTCGCCGCCAGATTGCCAATCCTTATAAAAATCGAGATATTCATCGCGATATTCCATACTCGGCTTCACCAGACATACGGTCTCCATAGCGATCCCTCCTTTGAGTTGCCATCCCTTTTGGAATCAAACATCGATTCAACCATGTAGCTCGTGAAATTTGCCGCTGCATAACGGCCTCCGCACCCCTTCCCGAACGGAAAAAGAGGGGAACCAACTCCCCTCTTAGTTACACACGCGTGGCTGCATCGGATGTCTCAGTCATCCACAGAGCTTTCATAGATTTGGTACATAGATACTTCTTCATCCATAGCCGAGGCAAGCTCGTAAGCCTCTCTTACGCTCTTCCCGTTCTGAATCATTTCATAGAAAAGCCGCAGCATGAACATAAGAGCCGAACTGCCGTCCGGATAATCATCCGGGCCGATATAGATCCGGCAGCCGCGCTCCAGGAATGCTTCGGCCAATGCCCGGTCACCTAGTGAGCAGCCATTGCCAAAGACGATTTTCCCGTCCAGCTTCGCATAGCGCAGCACCTCTTCCGGACCAAAGTCTCCCCGCGGCTCTCCTTCTTCATAGACGCTCTCACCCAATTCCGGCATGAGAAGCTTGCCTTCATCGCCGTGGAAACTGAGAATAATCATGTCGGTATCCGCATAGAGATCTTCGCCTGATAGTACGGAGATCAAATCATTCGGCCGGCCAATCCAATAAGTAAATACTCTTGCGCCAAAACATTCGAGAGTCGCTCTGATGGCCTGCGTTTCCATATCACTATCCGGTCCGCATACCAACGCAACATTCATTACCGGTTTACTCATTTCCAATCCCTCCATAGTTTAGGTTTATTTTGAATATACAGGCATACTTCTATGGAGGACCGCGGGCGTTGCCGGCAAAGGAAGAAGCATTACGTTAATTTGTTGTCATCATTACAATTTCCTCCTGTTTTGCACTTATCGTTTATATGTACATTAAGATAGAAAAATAGAAAAATCAAATCGTCAGGAGAATTTATCCATATATTTTATAATGTCGAAATACCACTAAACTCCAACCCTTTAAGAACGGAATGGTTTGCAACCAAACTTCTTACCCGCTCCATTATTTTAGGTCCGGCAGGAGCCCCACCGTTTCTACTAAGCAGCATCCATCTAAGACAAGCCAGCGCTTCATAAGCTCCAAGCTCTCCTGGAGGAATCTCAATGATCGTTAGATAAGCGGAACGAAATAGATTCGCATAACGCTCCGAAATGTATATTTTCTGCAGGGTAAGCGCCCAAGCAAAATCATATCTGGGGTCTCCCAATTGCCCGTTCGTCCAATCTATGACGGTGTATCGGCCGTTGTTCTCCAGAATGTTCATCAGGTGAAGATCACCGTGAATAATACGGTCCTGCTTGATTGGGGTTATTTCAACAAGAGCATTTAATGCTTGGCTCAGGTCTGAGTGTTCGCCTACTCCGGAAAAAAAGTAATGGATAAAATCATACCTGGGAAGCTGCAGATTTCCCATCTCTTCCATGCCGATTTGATGTATTCCAGCTAAAATGCCCGCCAAACGGGCCATTATTTTCGCATTCACCTTATGAAGGGGCGTGCCGTCGAAGGAGGTTAACAAAACCTGCTCGCCATCCGGATTTATCCCCCACCCCAGCGGTTCAGACACAGATAGTCCCCGTGCATAAAGAACATTCAGCAGCCGAAATTGAAAACGGACATCCGGCTTGGAGCTCCTGTTCCATATTTTCAGGACATAGCTATCATCATGTGAGTTTATCCTAACGACTTCCGCTTCAAATCCTTGATTCATCGAATGCACGGTTAAGGCATCTTCTTGGGTTAATAGCTCATCCAGCCTTTTGTTCTTCTCCATCCAATCCACGGTACTTAGAGGGGTTCCCAATCACGCTCTTCCTTCCATACAGAGTCTCTTCTTGATTGGCGGTACCTGCAAGCTGCCTTAACATTGCCATTTTTGATCCCGGCGAATTCTCTCATACTTCGAGCGGTTGCGTTCGCTTTTTGAAAAGATCATTCACACAGCTTCAAGACGGTCCTGTGCCCTGCTTGATTGGCTAGAATTATAACATATCCGCCATAAAAAGGAAGACAATTTTATTAGCAGATAGATCATAGCAGTTACAGCTTATATTGAGGCAAAAGGAAAGACTACCTTCAGAAGAATAAAATCGGTTGTTGACTTCCATTCGCAATCCGCTTTTCGATGGCTATCTTTTGAGAATCAACTCAATCATCGAAAACAGCAATCCATAAGAAATACAGGAGTATGAATTATTATAATATTGTTTTTAAGCTAAAGATTTAATCCATTTAGAAAGGTTGTTGAAGATGGCAAAGCTAAAGCCTTATATTCTGTCAGAAGACGCAATTGCCCAGGCCGAGTTTTATACGCAAGTGTTCGGAGGGCGAATCTTGTCCGTGACAACACATGAACAGGCAATGGGAACGCAGAACGAATTCAAGGATAAAGTCATGCATATGTGTTTCTCAATTGCAGGAGACAATTATATCTTTATCGCCGACACGATGGAACCCTTAAAGCAAGGAAACGACATCGCACTAAGCGTGGAGTTCGGTCCGGAAGCCGAAGCCGTTGAAGCATTCACAAAGCTTTCCGAAGGCGGTACAGTCAAATATCCTTTGGAAATGCAGCCTTTCGGCGTGTTTTACGGGGAGGTTGTCGATAAATATCAGGTGACCTGGATGATTACGGCCGGGATGGAAGGCTGATCTGCTATTTACAACGGATGGGCTTCGGAAGGGATGATGCGGAGAGCCGTGGACAGTAGTATCAACATGGCTGTCTGTTCTTGGCGATCATGCCGAGTTGACGACTTATCGTCCGAAGGACCGCGTCTGTGGTAGATGGGGCCTGACACTTATCGTCGAAGGCCCCGTCAACGGCACGGGGGGCCTACTCTTTTCATCCGAAAGACCCCGTGCGACGGCACAGGGGTCTTAGCCTACTTTCATCCGATGATCCCGTGCGACGGCATGGGGGGCTTAGCCTGCTTTCATCCGATGATCCCGTCAACGGCATGGGGGGCTTAGCCTGCTTTCATCCGAAGACCCCGTGCGACGGCACAGGGGTCTTACTCTACTTTCATCCGAAGACCCCGTACGACGGCATGGGGGGGCTTACTCTACTTTCATCCGATGATCCCGTGCGACGGCACGGGGGGCTAACTGTATTTTATACAGGTAATTTCAAGTAAATTGCAGAAAGTGGCTCAACTAAATGGAAAAACTACAGTTAGATTGGATGAATTCAGGAGATATCGCCTAATTTGCCCAAACTAGATGGAGGTTTTCCATTTAGTTTTCGTATTTCGCCCTAGAATGGGAAACTAACTGGATGAAATCCATTTAGTTATCTAGTGGAGATATCGGGAGGATGCGAAGGATCTTCCAGGAAACGGTCGAGGATATCTGGGCTGCTTCCGGGGCAGTCGGAGGCTATCGAGGATGTCTGGGGGGCGTCCGGGATCGTCCAAGAGAGGCTTATCGGGATGTCTGCGGATGTGGTTGACCACCGTCATGCGACGCCATATACCGCGCACTGAGAGTCTCGTGTGGTCCGGAGGCTATCGAGGATGTCTGCGGCATGTGGCTGATCACCGTCATGTGACGCCATACACCGCGCGCTGGAAGTCTCGCGCGATTCGGGGCTGGCAGGGCGCCTTCAGGCGGATTCCTATTACATACTTGTTGACAATTAAAACCATATGAAATATGGTAAAATCGGGTTCATATTAGGATAATATAGTCAAGTTATTTATTCTTGCTAGATTAATACCCGACTGTCCGCCGAAAGGAATGGTATTGTGAATTCGTTGGAAAGATACGACTTCCACATGCGCCCGAATGAACAGTTCGATGGCGCCATTCGCTGGTATTCGCCTTTAGAGGAGCCTTTTCAAGTATCCGGTCTCGCTTGGTTTGCGCAGGAAAGAAAATATCGCCGATTGCCAACTTCACCGGCTCAAGCGATTCCCCAGGCGGTCGATCATTTGGCCAATCATACGGCAGGAGGGCAAATCCGGTTCCAATCGGATTCCTCCTCCCTATCGGTCAGAGTGAAGCTGAGAGGGATAGCCGGCATGGCCCATATGCCTGCAACCGGGCAATGCGGTGTCGATTGTTATGTGAGCGCTCCTGATACCAACGCTCGCTGGAGGTATGTCAATACAACCAGGTATGATCATACTCTCATAGAGTATGAATGTGCCTTGTATACCGGTTGGGAACCGACGATGCGCAATTTGGTGCTGAACCTGCCGCTGTATCAAGGGGTGGAAGAGATCTGGATCGGATTGGATGAGGGAGCCTCGGTGATGGCCCCGCCCGGCTACGCTTCCGGGAAGAAAATCATCATCTATGGAACATCGGTCACTCAAGGCGGCTGCGCTTCGCGTCCTGGCATGGCCTACTCCAATATCTTGAGCCGCAGGATTCCATTGGAATTCATTAATCTCGGTTTCTCGGGTAGCGGCAAGGGGGAACCGGAGCTCGCCGAAATCATATCGCAGATTAACGATCCGGCATGTCTTGTTGTTGATTATGAAGGTAACTGCGTTAGCACCGAACTATTCCGCAAGACCCTTCCGGAATTTATTCGTATTTATAGAGAAGCCCATCCGGTCACACCGATCCTGGTCGTGTCTCGTATCCGTTACGCTCGTGAGGAGCTGACACCGCATTTATATCAAATGAGAATGGAACGCAAACAATTCGAGCAGTCTCTCGTTAACGAGCTGCGGGAGCAAGGGGACTTGAATATTTATTTCTTCGACGGCTCCAAAACATTGGGCGAAGATTTCTTCGAATGTACGGTAGACGGCCAACATCCGACAGATCTTGGTTTTCTGCGAATGGCGGATGCACTCGAGCCGGTTCTGAAAACCCTGCTTTTATAACATCCCGTTACAGCAAACAAGCCGGAAAGCGAATCGCTTCCGGCTTGTTTTAATATACTTGTATAGTAAATTCAAGAATAGTTGCTTATCCCATTTGTTCCTTCGTCGGCCCCATGACTCCCGGCACGGTAAGCCCGGCTTGACGAAGCAGTACAGTCATCTGGCCGCGATGGTGCGTATCATGGGCGATCAGTGTGTGGAGCAGCTTTCCGCGGGCCATTTCCCTACCCATAGCAGACACCGTTTCAGCCAGCATATCGTCCGTCAGCGCGTTTTGGACCCCTTCCTGCACATCCGCGGCCATACGGCGATAGGCCTCGACAATTTCGCTCACCTTGTCAGGCACACCATCCCGCGTCCCTGCAGGCTGTACTTTAACACCGACCAAGCCTGTAAAGAACGCCGGGCTCGTCGCCAAATGCCAACCCAGCCAGCCAAGTGTGCTGTGTCCTTCCACGATAGCCTGTCCAAGCTTGTCGTCGGAAATCGCTTCGATCACCCGTAGCGTGCCCGCCGTCTGTACATTCCAATCTGCAATAAAGTCGTCAATTTTCCGGTACATCTTCGTCACTCCTTTGTTCATAGTACAGAATTTGTAAGTTCCGGGGCTCCCCGCAAAGTATCCGGAATACGCTTCGAAGGCTGACCGTCACTTTGTGGGGTATTACAGGGCTCCCCGCAAAGTACTCGGATTATACTTCGAAGGTTACGTGTCACTTTGTGGGGTATTACAGGGCTCCCCGCAAAGTATCCGGAATACGCTTCGAAGGCTGACCGTCACTTTGCAGGGTTATTTTAAAATTGTTTCCATCTTCATTGTAAGAAAACGGCGGATAGAATGCAAACATATGACCGTAAATTTTCTTTAGGTTTGGCTATGTCAGTAAGCGTGACGGGACAGCCCAATTTCAGCGGCAGGTTTATTTATAATTATTTTTTGCCGGACGTTTAATGAAGGGAACTGATATACTCAATTCAGGATTACAGAAAGCAGGTGTTCAGGCTGGAGCTGAATATTGTAAAAGTGCCGATAGAAGAGAAACCGATACTTAACAATCTAATGCAGCTTTACTTGTACGATTTTTCCGAGTTCATGGATTGCGATGTTGAAGACAATGGTCTATTTGGAGAGTATCCGTATTTAGACGACTATTGGATTAGTGTAGAACACCGTTTTCCTTATTTTATAAAGAGGGACGGAAAGAATGTCGGATTTATATTGGTTCGATATATCGATTCCAGCGACACTCCTCATTTTTCAATGGCCGAGTTTTTCATAATGAAAAAGTATCGGAGATTAGGGCTAGGCAAACATGCTGCCATGAAAGTGTTCGATATGCATAGAGGGCGCTGGGAAGTTACTCAATTGGAAAGGAATATTCCCGCACAGCAATTCTGGAATAGGGTCATCACGGAATATACTTCGGGAAGGTTCAGCAGTCGAATGGAATCAGAGAAATACATACAAGCATTTTTCAACTAACGGAAAATGGGGCCGTACAATTAACGGATAACCTCTCATTTGTTGAGAACCCGACGCCAAGGATTCAGCCCGCACGAAGCGGTTCGTCCGTTCTAGAGCAACAGATTAGTCGGCAGCATCTATTTCTTCAAAATGAAGGCAAGCCACCTGGTGGCCGATTTCGCCCGGAACGGATCGCATCTCGGGAGCCTCGGAACGGCAGCGGTCGCTGGCATACCTGCAGCGGGTATGGAACCGGCAGCCTGACGGAGGATCGATCGGAGAAGGCACGTCCCCCTTCAACAGAATGCGCTCCGCCTTGCGTTCCGGATTCAGAGTCGGAATGGCGGACAACAGAGCGCGGGTATACGGGTGCCGCGGCTGACGGAATAAGGTGGCCGTATCGGCGATTTCAACGATCGTTCCCAGATACATGACAATGATCCGGTCGGAAATATGGCGCACGACCCCCAGATCATGCGAGATGAACAGATAGGTCAGCTTGAATTCCCGCTGCAGCGCCTGCAGCAGATTGAGCACCTGGGCCTGGATGGACACATCCAGGGCGGATACGGCTTCGTCGCAGATGATCAGCTTCGGGTTGACCGACAGCGCCCGGGCGATGCCGATTCGCTGACGCTGTCCCCCGCTGAATTCATGCGGATAACGGTCTGCCTGATGGGAGGAGAGCCCCACGGTTTCCAGCAGCTCGATGGCCCGCTCCCGCCGGCGTTCCTTGGGCACGACATTTTGGATTTCCATCGCCTCCTCCAGCACCTGCACGGCGGTTTTCCTCGGGTTGAGGGAGGCATACGGGTCCTGGAAAATGACCTGGATGTCTTTGCGCTTGCGGTTCATGGCTTTCTTATTGAGCGTAAGCAGATTGACGCCGTCGAACAGAATCTCCCCCGAGGTCGGTTCATCCAGGCGCAGAATGGCGCGTCCGGTCGTCGATTTGCCGCAGCCCGATTCCCCGACGAGGCTAACGGTCTCCCCTTCACGAACGGTGAAGGAGATGTCGTCTACGGCTTTGACATAGTTGAGCGTCCGTCCGAAGATGCCTCCCTTAATCGGGAAATACTGCTTCAGCCGATTTACGGTCAGAAGGGTTTTGCTCATATCGTCACTTTCACCTCCGGCTTCATCTCCCTAATGCTCGGTATATATCCAGCAGCGTACCTTATGGTTGCCCCCTACCTCGTTCAGCTCCGGCTGAGCTTCGCGGCACCGCTCCTGCGCATAGGGACAGCGCGGCGCAAACCGGCATCCGGCCAGCGGTTCATAGGGGCTTGGGACGGAGCCGGCAATCGGCACAAGCTCCTGCTGCTCGACGTCATGGCGGGGCAGCGAATTCATCAGTCCTACCGTATACGGGTGCTTCGGCTCCCGGAACAGCGTAACCACATCCGTATATTCCACGATCTGTCCGCAATACATGACGGCAACATCGTCACATGTCTCCGCCACGACGCCGAGATCATGGGTAATGAATAGCACCGACATGTGCAGTCTGCGCTGCAGATCCCGGATCAGATCCAGAATTTGCGCCTGGATCGTTACGTCCAGCGCTGTTGTCGGTTCATCGGCGATGAGCAGATCGGGATTGCAGGCCAGCGCTATCGCAATCATTACCCGCTGCCGCATGCCTCCGGATAACTGGAAAGGGTACTGCTTCACTCTCTTCTCGGGAGAAGGGATTCCGACGAGGCGCAGCATCTCGACCGCTTTGTCCATCGCCTGACGCTTCCCCAGCTGCTCATGAATCCGGTATACCTCCGAGATCTGCTGGCCGACGGTAAAGACGGGATTCAGCGACGTCATCGGCTCCTGAAAGATCATCGATATTTGATTCCCCCGGATGTGGCGCATCTGCCTGCCGGTTTTGTCCAGCAAATTATCCCCGTTGTATTTGATTTCACCGCCGATAATGCGGCCGGGATGGGAAATCAGGCGCAAAATCGACAGCGACAAAATGCTTTTCCCCGAGCCTGACTCGCCGACAATGCCCAACACTTTGCCTTTATCGATAGTAAGGCTGACGCCGTCCACCGCTTTGACCTCACCGTGTTCCGTGAAAAAGGAAGTTCGCAGGTTGTTGATTTCCAGCAGCGGCTGCTTCGTGTTCATCCTTCCTCGCTCCTCTCTCGGAAGTATCGGATTAATCCAAATCAATTCGTTTATTAAAATATTTGTAGGAGATGTCCACTAACAAATTTACAAGCACGAAAGTTAAAGAGATGATCAGGATGGTAGCCTGAACCACTGGAAAATCCCGCGCCCGGATCGAATCGATGACATAGCGGCCGATTCCGTTGACGGCGAAGACGGTTTCCGTCAGCACCGCTCCGCCCAGCAAGCCGCCGAACTCAAGGCCGATGACCGTAATGACGGGGATCATCGCATTTTTCAGAGCGTGCCGGTATATAACAGCGCGCTCTCGCACCCCCTTCGCGAGGGCTGTGCGAATATAATCCTGATTCAGCACCTCCAGCATGCTGGAACGGGTCATGCGGGCAATAATCGCTGCGCCGCCGGTGCCCAGCGTAATGACCGGAAGCACGGTCTGTCCCCAGGTTCCCCAGCCGGAAGGACGGAACCAGCCTAGATCGACGGCGAAGTATTGAATCAGCATCAGTCCGAGCCAAAAATTCGGCATCGATACCCCAAACAAGGCAACGAGCATGACGCCGATATCGGAGGGAGAATTTTTGTAAACGGCGGAAATAATGCCTGCAGTCAATCCGAGGAAAACAGCCAGTATCGTACTGTACAAGGCAAGCTCCACCGTAATCCAGAAGCGGCTCTTGAAAATTTCCTCAGCGATAGGACGGCTGCTGCGAATAGAGACTCCGAGATCCCCCTGGATCAGCTTGCCGGCGTAATTCCAATACTGCACGTGCAGCGGATCGTTCAGGCCGAGGCTCTCCCGAATCTGCTCCACCTTCTCCTTGGGAGCGCCTTCTCCGACAATGACTTGAGCGGCATCTCCGGGAATGAGATGCATGAGGAGGAAGACGATAATCGTTACCCCGATAATGACGGGGACAGTTTGAATCAGTCTCCGGATAATATATATGAACATGGCGCCGGCTCCTTTGCAAGTGAATTGATGACTCCGGTCACTTCTTCATTTTCGGGTCGAGCACGTCCCGCAGTCCGTCGCCCAACAGATTGAACGCAAGGACCACAAAGACGATGGACAGTCCGGGGAAGAGGGCAACATGAGGATGCTCCACAATGTATTCGCGCCCATCGTTCAGCATTGCCCCCCATTCCGGCGTCGGCGGCTGCGCCCCAAGCCCGAGGAAGGACAGCCCGCTGGCAGTCAGAATCGCAATCGCGATGCGGAGAGTGGCCTGGACGATGATGGGAGAAGTAATATTCGGCAAGATATGCTTGAAAATAATGCGGCTGTCGCTCGAACCAAGAGCCCGCATGGCATCGATGTATTCCAGCTTGCGAACCGCCAGCGTCGATCCCCGCACGATCCGGGCGAAGGTCGGAATCGAGAAGATGCTGACCGCAATGATGACATTGAACAGACTCTTTCCGAGAGCGCTTACAATCGCCAGAGCCAACAGCAGACCGGGGAACGCCAGCAGAATATCGCAGATGCGCATGATGATAGAATCCCATATTCCCCCATAATAACCGGAGAGGACACCGAGAACGATTCCGAAGACTGCACCGAGGAGGGCTGCGATGAAGCCGATCGTCAGGGTGATCCGCGTTCCATGGATAATCCTCGTGAAGATATCCCTGCCGTTATGGTCCGTTCCGAACCAATGGTCTGCGGACGGCTTCAACAGCTTGGAGGAATAGTCGACGATGGTCGGATCATGCTGGGTAAGGTAAGGACCGAAGATAGCAACGAGAATGATAAAAAGAAGAAAGTAACCTCCCCACAGCGCCGCTGTGTTTTGCCGTAATTGTCTGTACAACCTCCCCCATCCGCGTGCCGGAGTCCGGCTGCGTCCTGGTGCGTTATCCGCTGCTCCTGCCCCGTTTCGCATGTGGAATTCATCCTTTCTACAAATAATTATCCGCCCGTTTAAGTAGAATCCTAGAATAAATTGGAATTACTCAAATATATGTTAAGTACGAAAAAAATATTTATCTTTTGATCGAGAGGGGTGTGTTAAGTGTTGATTCACAGAACAAGGTTAAAATGGTTCGTTCCGCTTATGCTCGCGATGATCCTGCTGCTTATACCGGCATGCAGCGAAAGCAGCGGTACGACCGAGGAGAAGCCTCCGGAGGAAAACAAAGGAAGCACAAGCTCTCCAAGTCCAAGCCCAAGTCCCGGGAATGAGGACAAGAGCAAGGATCCGCCAAGTGGCGGCGGCGGTACCGGGGATCTCATTGTGGCCTGGCTATCCGAACCTCCTACTTTAGACCCTCATATGTCGACCGATCAGCAAACCAGCATTGCGTCCTCCCATATTTATGACACGCTGGTTAAGCATGACAAGGATCTGAACATCCAACCGAGACTGGCCGAGAGCTGGAAGATGGTGGATGACGTAACCTGGGAGTTCAAGCTTCGCCAAGGCGTGAAATTTACAGACGGATCGGCCTTCAATGCCGAGGTGGCGAAGGCTAATCTGGACCGGCTGCTGGACCCCAAGACGGCTTCCCCGAGGGCTTCATTGGTAAATATGATCAAGGAAATTACCGTCGTTGACGAATACACGCTGCAACTCGTTACCGACTATCCCTATTCTCCCCTGCTAGCCCACCTGGCCCACCCCGGAGTAGGGATCGTCAGCGCCGAAGCCATCAAGAAAGACTACGAGAAAGTGAACGCCGGCGAGAAGGCCGGAGCCTGGCTGTCCCAGAATCCGGCAGGAACGGGGACTTTCAAGCTGGACTCCTGGGAACCCGGGCAGGAATTGAAGCTGGTCAAGAATGATGACCACTGGGGGAATAAAGCGAAGATAGACAGTATAACCTTCAAAGTGGTCAGCGAGAACGGCACGCGCATAGCGGAGCTGGAGACGGGATACGCGCATATTATTGAGCCTGTATCACCGAGCAGCATCGCCCGAGTGGAAGGACTGGATGGCGCTTATCTGAACCGTCAAGCATCGCTCAGCCTGTCATATATTGGCTTTAATACGGAGAAGGAGCCGTTCAATGACGTTCGCGTGCGCCAGGCTCTATCCATGGCTATTAACAAGGATGAAGTGATCTCCGGCATTTACGAAGGAACGGGAATTCCCGCGGTCGGACCGCTAGCCCCGGATGTGTTCGGCTATGACCCGTCTGTCAAACCGATAGAGTATAACTTGGATAAAGCCAAGGAGCTAATGAAGGAAGCGGGATACGAGAACGGTTTCTCTACCACGATCTGGACGAATGACAATCAGGAACGGATTAAAGTTGCGGAATATGTGCAGGCGAAGCTGAAAGAGCTGAATGTGGATGTGAAGATCGAAGTGATGGAATGGGGCGCTTATTTGTCCCAGACGGCCGAAGGAAAGCATGATATGTTCGTGCTCGGCTGGTCTACGGTGACGGCCGACGCCGATTACGGATTGTACCTCGTATTCCATTCCGCTAATGCGGGCGAGCCAGGGAACCGGACCTTCACGAAGGATGCGGAGCTCGACAAGCTGCTGGATGAAGGACGCAAGGAGAACGATCCGGAGAAACGCAAAGCAATTTATAAGCGAGTACAGGAGAAGCTCGTCGAATTGGCTCCTATGCTGTACATTCACCATCAGGAATATTTGGACGGGGTAAGCAAGAAGGTGAAGGGCTACTGGAGACATCCGAGCGGCATTATGCAATTCCATGACGTGTCGATAGAGCCGTAGAATAGATGCAGGCGAAAGCCCCAGTACTTTAGTTCTAAAGTGCAGGGGCTTTTTTATTGCCATTTATAGATATAAATTGAATTTCAAGAAGGATTTTCCGGAAAAAGACAGAATACTTATGATCGCGCAAAAATGATCGCTGTGTCGATCTGAGGAGAGTGTTACGATGAAAAATTACGGTCATGAGTTATTTAAAGGAACCGCATCTTATTATTCTGCGTACCGCCCGCTTTACCCGTCTGAACTGGTGCGGTGGATCGTGAACCGATTTTCTCTCGATGGCCAAGGCAATATGCTTGATTTGGGGTGCGGAACCGGTCAACTCATGATGCGCTTCTCCGATTGGTTCGAGAGGCTGGTTGGCGTAGACAGTGAGCAAGAAATGATTGACGAAGCCTTGAGGAGAAGTGAGGAAGCGAGGATCGATAACATCAAGTGGATTACGGCCGATGCGGAAAGCTACTTGCAGAATACTAACGAAATCTTTCGGGTAGTCACGATCGCCAAAGCGTTTCATTGGATGGATAGAAAAGCGGTGCTCGACGATTTATATAACAAAATCCAACTAGATGGCGGAGTCGCCATTATTGATCATTATGCCCCGCATAAAGAGCCGCTGCCATGGCAAGCTGAGCTCCAGAAGATCATCAAATTATGGTATGGAGAAGAAAGAAGAGCGGGAAACACGACATACTCCCACCCACAAATTAGTCACGAGGAGATCGTTGCGCAATCTCGATTTGAATTAGAAGTTCATCGTCTGCCAACGTATGAACAGCAGTGGACGATCCAGTCCATCATTGGCAACCTGTATTCCACTTCCTACGGTTCCAGGCGTTTCCTTGGCGACCGGGCTGCTTCTTTCGAACAGGAACTGGAAAAAGCTCTATTACGCATAGACAACAGCGGAATCTTCACAGAAGAAATAGACCTGTCCATTATTTTAGCGATGAAACGTTAGCGAACGTTAAGGTGTTGATTTCCCTGCGGAATTTGGAGCCTGGTTGAAGAAACATTTCTGTTCCCGACATCGTCTCAACAGCAAGCAAGGAGGGACAAGCGTCCCTCCTCTATCGTATTCCTCTATTCAAATTTTGAGTCCCTAAACTTCCATATAATTCGAGAGGGCCTTGTTAAACCCGTCTCCACGCTTATTTAACAAGGTGAGATTGATTGCCAGGGAGCGCTTATTGGGCCGGTAAATTCTAAATAAATTTGCAGAGACGGTTACCCGTACGCCTACCCCTACCCGGTTCTTGTATACTTCATTCCGGGTTCCGACAACCTCGTTCCAGGGTACGAATTCTTCGATAAAAACAAAAGATCTTATCCCAATTCCATCCGGAGAAATTTGCACAATCGGCCTTGGGTCAAAAGTCAAAATGGCACACGCCAAACCGCCTACAACGGCTACAATTAAAAAGCCATAAAAGACAAAATAAGCCTTAAGGATGTGCGGTAAAATTGGCCTCCTTATACTTGGCCGCAACGCTATCCAACGTTTCTCGCGCTCCTTCAAGCTTCTTGACATAAAGGTCAAAGAAAGCAAGCGAAAAATCGTTGATCATCCGGTGAACGCTCCTTGGATCCTCTCCTTTATTCTTCAGCAACGGGGAAAATAAGTGAAAATCCGTGAAGCTCATATGCGAAGTATTCGGAATAACAATAGAAAAACCGCCGCCGGACAACGCCCGTTCCCGGCGCCTGACGGTCTCCTGCCACGACTGTTCAAGATCTTCTCTCGATCTTCCCGTTGTCTCGGCCGCGACCTCGGCCATTTTGTCGTAGAGTTCCTTGTCCACGCTCTGTTCTGCACTCATGATGAAAAGCGGCTTGCCGACACCCGATTCCGGCGCGACATCGCCGTACAGCGTGCCGTCCATGTTAATTGCCGCCTTGATTCGCTCATCCTCCATCAGCGTTTGAACTGCCGTAGCTCCTCCATAGGAATGACCGAACATACCGATTCGCACCAAATCCATCCGACCTGCAAACCGATCGTCTTCCGTATCCAGCCGCTCCAGCATATCCAGCACAAATCGGATGTCGCCCTTCCATAGCTCAATATGCTCATCAAGCCTCGTGAAGCCGGAAAGATTGGCGAACCGGATCAGAGCCGCACGTCCATCCGGAAACACAGTAGCCGCCGCGTCATAAGTATGATCAATACCGATCACGATATATCCATGGCTGGCCAGTTCTTCCACTTCGAACGTGTTTTGATTCCGGAAACCGGTCAGGCCATGCGAAAAGAGCAGTACCGGGAATCTTTCCTCCCCGGCGGCAAGCTTCCCCTCTTCGTGGGAGTGAGTAACCACATTCTCCAGATGGCTGAAGACAAAACCAGGCAAAGAGAATGTTTGTCCCAGCCCCGCGGCTACCTCTTTGGGATATCGGGTATAGGGGGAACGCTTGCCTTCCGCTTGCCCGGCCGGGTACCACACCTGCACCATCAGTTCACGCCGGTCTTCAGGATTGTCGCTGTACGGCTCACTGCGGTTCTCGTCCACCCAATGATAGACGGTGGTACCGACCGCATAAGGTCCGTTAGGCGAAACAAATGAAAAGACGGGCATCAGCAGCGGCAATGCAATCGAGACGCCGGCAAAAACGAACAACGCCAGGCTTTGCACTGCCATGACAAGCCTCCTTCGGGTGCTGCTTCGCCTGGCTCGCCCGGAGAAGCAGCACCCGAGCGCTAGCAGGGCTGCAATGTAAATCGGAACCATCTGCCAGCGCCAACCGCCGGTCGATATGTGCAGCAGAGTAACCGCGATGGCCCCCGCCGCCGCCATGGCCGCATTGGCCCGAGAAACATTCCGATCCCATACCAACCAGAACAATACTCCAAAATTGACCGCAGCAGCGAGCCAATCCCATATGGTCAAGAAAGATTCCCCCCGTGGATATGAATAAAGCTTGGTGCGCTGCCTGCAACCTTAGCAACCGTCATTGCCGGCCGCCCTTTGCGTACCTCAAACCATTTCCATATCATGTTTATTTTGGAAAAATTTTATAAAAATTTAATGGCTCAAAACCATAATCAGTGCTTGAAAGAAATCCGTGGCTCCATAATAACTATATAACGGGCATAGGATTGGGTTGAACATATTGGTTTTGATGTTGGGCCATCCGATCATGCGCTGCTCTTTATGAAGCAGGATGTGGCGGGGTAACATTTCACTCCAACGTGTGCGGCGGAGTATGGGGTAAACAAAATGCATTTTGTTACGAAACCTGGAAACGTTATTCGGGCAAAACGGCTCTTTTCCATTTTCTTACGAAACTCCATATCGCTATTGACCAAAAAAGAAGGCTATGGAGCAGGATTTCGCCCAAATAACGATTGTGAGTTTCGTTATATTTGAAACGGCATCATTTTTAAATCAATAACGTTACCCAGATTCGTTAGCGAGATTGAAACCGGATGGGAGCCGGGCAGATGACCAGTTAGTTATTCCGCAGGTAGAAAATCAAGCACTGATTTTGAGATTGAGCCAATTTCATTTATTACGAAATATCACCTGACCACGGTTGCAAGTCCTTTTCATCAACCAGACTTCCAAATCCGCGCGGCTTCATCCGCAAGCCCCATTTTAATCATTTCTTCCGTAACTACGGAGCACAACGGCTCGTCATCCCATAAAATATAATTTAGCTGAATATCCCTAAACAATGCAAGCTTCGAGGCTTTAGGCGCGGTATCCAGGAAATCTCTCAGACTATCCAAATCAGGGGCTGTGTTCTTATCAATCGGGAATGGCACATGGTTCAGCAGCATTGACTTTGGGTCCTTTTTGGCATCTTCTATTCTTCATTAACTCAATGGTCTAATAAGTAAAATTCCAATTCAAGTATCAACCATAACAGGGAAGGAAGTCTCTCAAATTCTGTCGGCGATAGCAATTCTTCGGCTCCATATTCCTGTAGCCATAACGTGCGGAAAGTCGGCCAACGGTGTCTTTCGAAGTTAATGTAAACGAAAAAGTTGGGCGTGTATGATGATAAGCCAAGCACATTTTCCGTCTCGTAAACTTTATTCACAGATGTCTTTCCACTTAATACCTCATCACAATAAAAATCTTCTGACATTCTATTCCCTCCTATACATGGGACGACTGTCAGGGCGACGCAATTTCATGACTATATCTCCGCGATGTTCGAGCAGCCTCGAAGTTTTCAAGGCGTTTTAAACGGTGTTGACACGACACCAAATGGTGTCATATACTAAAAAGGGCACTGAATGGTGTCCAATTAGGAAGCATTCATCGATCAACCAATGCGAGTTCCAATCACATTGTTGTTGCAAGGGGGTTGTGGACGAGGAGAGGCCTTTGCGGAATAGGATTGACACGAATTAAGTAACGCTTGATCCAACGAATATGGAGGAGGAAAAACAATGAGTTTGACGTTGTCCTTGGATTTCGAGTACAAAACTTCGATCGAGAAGCTGTGGTCCGCCTTGACCGATTCAGACAAGCTGGCTCAATGGATCTTGTCGAATGATTTCAAACCCATCGTCGGGCATCAGTTTCAGTTCCGCTCCGAGCCGAACGAATGGTGGAACGGAATTATCGACTGCGAAGTGCTTATCGTGGACGAACCCAACCGGTTGTCCTACACTTGGGCCAGCGGAGACGAGCAGAATACCGTGACCTGGACACTGCAAGATTTAGGCAACGGAATGGTGAAGCTTCATTTCGAACAAACCGGGATCTCCAATAAGCAGGCTTTGGGAGGCGCCAGAGGCGGCTGGATCGGAATGCACGACGAGCTCAAAAAATTGGTGGAGTAATTACATACATTGGAGGAACAAGGCCTGCCGACACGATTCGGCGGCCTTTTTTGTGTGAGCTTGGCAGCGAAACTGAAAAAAAAGAAGATGCCGCAAGGTCATTTTTTTGAAGTTAATAACCAAGTATGAAAATATAAGCGGCATATCTGCAGTTTGTATTAGCCCGTATGAATGGCAGTACCGGTACGCTCCGCCTGAGCTCACAGCCCGTCTACGATCGTCTGCCAGCCACCGTGTGGGTAATTTTAATTTTCAAACACAGCCATGATGGCTTACCCCACAGCATTTGAAAAAAGGGTTAATAAAAATAAAAGGACGTAAGTTACGCCCTTTATTGTTAATTTATTGCCGATCATTCTCCGGAAAGATCGAGGCAAGATCTATGGTCAAACAAGGAATCGTTGGAGACTGGAGTTGATCCTCTTCTGTTAAGGTTGCCACAAGCCGATAGCCTTCTCCTTCGGTTAGCACGAATTGATCTACCGTCCGATAGGTTGGGTCGGCAAGCCAATATTCTTTGACGCCGTGTTTCTCATATAAGTCTTTCTTGATCGTCTTGTCTCTTCGTCCCGTACTGCTGGATAAAATTTCGACAAGCAAATCAGGCACACCGAACACGAAACCATCGCGGATAATTCCAAGGTTGGCGTTGGCTATATAAATGACGTCTGGCTGTACAATATTCTCCTCGTCGAAATGGACATCCATCGGAGCGAGCAATATTTCCCCCTCCTCTTTGCATGCCCCGTGGAATGCAAGATAAAAATTCGTCAATATCTTCTGGTGTACATATTTGGGGGAGGATAAAAAATCATACCGGATTCCGCCAATAATCTCGTAGCGCTCGGGCACATCGTAAATCCCCCGCTGTTCCTTCACTTTCGGTGTCTGTTTGGGATTAGATGGTTTGGATGAACTCATCAAACATCACTCCTCATCAGATCATAATAGTCGTACACCCGTTCTCATTATTATAACCTGTTACGGCCGTATTTGCATTATTTTATAATTCCGACCTCATTCTCGTTGAGCAATTATCCCAGGACCATTACAGGACCATTACGGGCCTTCTCACAAACCTCCGAACAGCACTTGGCATTCCGATATCCCTTTACAATTCAAATCTCTTTTTCACGTTGCCATATAATCCATCAATCCTTATAAGGATCAAATTCATCTGCTCCAGCCATACAGACACCGATCGGTCTCAGCACATGCAGGACCTCAATCGTTTCGGCATGCGCATCCAGCACCTCCTGAAGCTTCCGGTAAACAAACGGACTCTCGTCCGTGCCTGCGCCACGCAGTTCTACTCCGAACGCCCGAACGGCCTCCAGCATTTGCTGAGTAGTGATTTGACCCCCGCTTCGGGTGCGGGTTTTCCAGTTCATTTTGCCTGCGGCTTGGGTTCGGCTCATGATTCGCCCGGCTCCGTGAACGGTGCTGTAATAAGCCTCCCGGTTCTCTTCACTGTCCTTTCCTTTCACGATAACGGAAATATCCCCCATGCTGCCGCCGATAAAACCAACCTGACCGGGTGCGGATGGCGTCGCCCCTTTGCGGACGACAACGACTTCCTGCCCATTATGCGTCTCTTTCCAGGCATAGTTGTGATGGTTATGCACTTCGAGGTCCACTTCCGTCCCCAGAATCGATAGAACTTCCCCAATCACATAATCCCGTCCGGCATAAGCATAACGTCCGGCCAGCTTCATCGCCCGATAGTACATATCTCCAAGCTCGCTGCTCAAATCAAGTAGTATTGGCGGCTGATCCATCTTCTCTCCGGGAGCGCTGGCTAGAAAATCTCTTCCGGCAGCCAAATTGATAAAACCGCTCGCCGTCTTATGCCCGAAGCCCCTGCTTCCGAAATGGTTGGCGATCCACACTCGGCCTGTTCCCACTTCTTCAAACAAGTCCACAAAATGATTGCCGCTGCCGACTGTGCCGAGCTGATCGCGGGCCAATGTTTTCAGCTTGTCGTGCTCCTGTTTGCCTATGGCTTTATAAATCGCCCAGTCCGGATCATCAAAAAGGTCATGATCCACCTTTTCATTATTGACACGCCCCATGCCGAAAGAGATTTTGCGCGCGATTTCATCCATAATTTTGGCCAGTCCGGGCTTCACATCGTCCACATATAAATGGGTTCGCACCGCTTTATTCCCGCAGGCAATATCATAACCGACGCCGGAAGGGGAAATTTGCCCATCATAGACGACGACCCCGCCGATCGGCTGACTGTATCCTTTGTGATGATCCGCCATCAGAAGAGTTTGAACCACATTGCCTGTTTGTGCGCACGTCTTCGCTTGAGCAAGCGCCCCATCATCGGGGCTTCCCCAGACACGCACGCCGTCTATATTTTGATAAGCCATTAGATTTTCACTCCTGTAGATTGATTGCATTTTCTTGTTGAATCTTAAACCTAACCAAATCGTACCATATTCCGGTGTTTTTAAGATGGGGAAATTACTAGGACCGAAGTCATTAATTATGAAAGCAAATTTCAGACATTAGTTACAAAATCAGCTTTCTTTTCGCCAACAAAAAATAGTGATATATCCATTTCTTGATTCGTCTAAATAGTGTAAGAAGGTAAAGTGAAGGGTTACATCAATGGCGCAATTATCACCCGAAGATTTAACCACCGGCTCGTACCTTGGATCTAAAACAAATCCATTTGAGTGGGATACGGTAAAAATCGGAAAAGGTAATGATCTTAGTGAATATGAGTGTTGGATGGTTTTGTGGATATAAAACTTACAATGTGCTTGTGGACTATACAGATAATAACAACGAAAAAATCGTTGTTAAAACAGGTAGACTTTACCCGTGAGTAGTTGTGCTTTCATTGGCATACTTAAATCTTTGCTTTATAAGGAGAAAATTATATACGTCTATGAGGAATAATGCTACAAAAATGATATTAACTCTTCTTGCCGTAATCTTGATAATTTCTGCCTATTTGTTATTTAACTACATGTCAGACCCCTATGCCAAACATAATATCGCAGCAAAAAATACATTAGATAAGTTTTATGATGCTTTTATTAGGGAAGATTACCAAACAATTTCTACATTAATAGTTAACAAAAATCCTCAAATGGTCATCAATATAAGACATTGGTATGGGGATGTAAAAAAATATGAAATTATCCATATACGAAAAGTTGATGAGTTCGAAAAGAAGGCAAAGATAAAAATTACTAGCTTCCTCAATAGCGAAGAAAGAAATAATATAGATATTATTCTACTAAAAAAACAGCAAGATAAGTGGCTTGTCCAAAATTATGATTCAGACCTGGGTTACACCCTACCTTGAAATGAAATCGGATAGCGGGTCTCTAATTTAATGACGTGATACAGTATTATTGATTGGCCGCTACCAGCCCCCACAGCGGACTTTCACCGCCGAATTAATTGCCACACGTAGCGCACCATAAAAAGGCGCAAGCATTTTATAGCTTGCGCCTTTAATAAATATAGGCAAATACAACTCCGCAACTTTTACTCGTTATCGCCTTCATCCCAAATGGCATATTCCCCATAACCTAGAAACTCTCGTACTTCAAGTACTTCCTTGCCTTTAATAATCATTTCAATACCATCTTCATACTCCCATTCCATACCAGCCAAAATGCTTGCTCCAAATACAGGGTCATTTTGATCATAAGGATTTCTATAGATATAAATATCGCTTACCGAAATAAAGCGTAAGATGTCCCTGCCCTGAGCATCCGGCAAACCATCCGGGCATATCATATCCGGGTAACTATCTGTCAGCAGATGATCTTTCCATGCGCACATTTTTTTGCATAACTCATCAACCGTTTCGTCAGGCAGATTATTTAAACAATTTTCGATATAGGATTCGGCTTCATCCAGACTCATGTCTTCCTCTCTGAAATGGTACTGTACGGGTTCATTAGATAACACAAACGGCCCGAATCCCGAAGTTGCTTCTCCGTTCGATGCGTAAACGTCTTCCTCTTTACCGACATTCTCCAGACGAAATTTGCTACTCATTGAAGATTCCCGATTCGACATTCCCATTTATACCCCTTTATTCGTATAGAAAAAGCTCCTATTTTCCTGGCTGCCAGAAAACGATCCATGTACTACAACGTCTGGCCACTAGCGTTCCGAGTCCTACAACTCATTCAATGATACGATTTCACCGCTTACGGCATGTACCCCGTAGTTGCAGTCGAATTTGCCGCATAAACGATACTGCTTTTGTTGAGCATCGTAAACATAACAGGGAGTCAGCTCGAAGCGTGATTTTAGCTTTGCATACGCTTGTTCCCCGGAAATCTTTACTTCTTCCGCCTCTTCAAAAGAGTTAAACATGTCCAGCAGCGGTTGATTGTCTATAAAGTTATGGACTTGCAAGGTGTCTGCATCCAGCAGCACGACAAGCTTTCTTTGAAACACACATGGGTTCGGTTGAGCCGTTCTTAATGTGGCGTGAATGCAGCCCTTTTCCCTATGCAAGCTTCTAAGCGTCCATTGGCCGGTGTCATCAGGGAATTCCCGTGATAAAAAGTCTTTGACAGCAAGCGCACAGGCTACCCGCTCTTCCTCCGTGATCGGCAGGGAATCCGGGGACGGCTCATTGGCAAATGCCTGCTCTGCAGTAATCTCCTCCAGCCAGTGAATCTCTTTTCCTTCGAAGGCTGTTTGTGATCGCTCATTGGGCTTGTCCCAAACCATGGTTTGGTCCATTCGCACGGAAGACCGCGCATTTCCTAATAATTCAAAAGGGATTGTCGATGCTCCGTCATTCGTTACGAAAACCTCTTCCACCGCGTAAACGGGAATCCATTTGTTTTGTTCGTGAGAAGGAAAATGCACCAGCTTTATTTGCTCCTTGGCCAACGATTCCACTCTATCCAGAGACAAGGCATACGTTTCTTGTTTAACCTGCTCATGAGAAGGAAACTGGCCATAAACTAAGAAGGACGTAAGCTGGCCCTGCGGGTTCCATTTGACCTCAATGGATCCGGAGGGAGATACCGCCACGCCTTCAAAGCATTCCGCAAAATGAAGCTCCCCTTCCTTTTCCTTACGGAGCTGAAATTGCTTGCCGTAGGTCAAGCCGGTTTCCGCCTCCACCCACCGGATAATGTCCTGCGTATTCCGGTTAGGGAACACAATACCCTCTTGCGCATAGGTTTTCCCCTTGACGAAAGTAACGCTTTTTATTTTTTGTCGATGAACTTCGAGTTCAATAACCGCCGTGCCTTCCGGGTTCAGGTCCTCCTCTTGTAGTCCGTCGGCATGATTCGGGAACCACTCCATACTTAGGGTATATACCGTTTCATTCGTAGGAGTAATTTCCCGGTCGAATCTATGCCGTTGCAAATAATAGTTATTCAGTCCAAATTTCGCTTTGGTAAAATCCATTAACTGCTTTGTCTTTGAATCCATCCCTTGGTACCTCGCTTCCGGCTGTTTGTAGTATGGGGCCATCAACATGGTGAGAACGTGAGCCTGTAAGCAACTGCGAATATAAAAGAACCAGCAACTCCTAACTCCTTGGTAAAAAAGTCGGTGATACCCAGTTTTTCAGACTTGCGATGCAGCAATGGTTTATCAGCCACTTCTTTGGAGTTACTTCTAATATACGGCTGAAGAAGGGACTAGGTTTCATGCTAAAAGGTACTGGTGAAAGAGGAATCAAACGCCATCTTGATCTGGTTGACAGTTTGATTCCCGCCTTGAAACGTGCAGGATCATTCCATTTAAATATAGAAATAAAACTGCACAGCATGAACTTTTTAGATGGGTCGTTGATCTAATAAGTGAGGAAGACGATTGGAGGTAATGGTTTGTCTTATGAACAAGATGTAATTCTGGCAAGGGACGGTGATCGGGATGCTTTTGTTAGACTTATCCGCCACCATGAGGGGAGCTTATACCGAGTAGCCAAAGGAATGTTAGATTTGGAAGCAGATAGCATGGATGCTATTCAAGAAGCTATAGTTAAAGCTTATTCATCCATAACCAAGTTAAGAGAAGCAAAATTTTTTAAAACCTGGCTCATCCGTATTCTTATTAATGAGTGCAACCGAATCCTGACTTACAAAAAAAGAGTTACTCCTATGGATAAGATTGGGGAAAAGGTTCGCTCTTCAGAATTTTCAACACCATCATTCGAGAATGTGAAAGAGGCACTACAAGAATTGGAGCCAGACCTAAAAACAACGGTCATTCTGTTTTATATGGAGGATTTACCTCTAAAGCAAATTGCTGAATTACTGGAAATACCTGAAGGAACAGTGAAATCGAGGCTGTATAGGGGTAGAAACCAACTAGCGGACCTGCTTAAAAAAGTTCAGAAGGAGGAAGATTTATGATCGAAAACATGTTGGATAAAAAGTTGAAACATGATCTTAAGAAAGAATATGAACCCGTACCGGAATCAGTTCGTATCGGAATTGAGGCGATTTTGCGTAATTTACCTGAGCGGAGAGAGTGTGCGACTTTAATTTCCTTAAAACGCCGTAGACGACTGCGTCAAGCAGCGGTCGCTTGCTGCCTCATAGTATCGTTAGGTATAGGAGGAATTCTTTCCGCACCTGTATGGGCAGCAAATTTCATGGCTAGTCAAGCTCAGGAACATAACAAATACGTCGTCTATGACGGACATTATTATAGAGCAAATGGGGAGCAAATAAAGGAACCCGAACTTGGCAAACAAATCGGAGAGGTTCTCCGGGCAGGAAACTGGCAATTGGTCCAGGATGGGGACTCTAACGAATTTGCACCCTCCACTCCTCTATATAAGATAGATAAGGTAAACGAAAGTGAAAAAATAGCCGTTAAAGTTTCTCTAGGCCAAATAAATTTCCTTAGCGCATATATTGTCTTAGAAAGACAAGAGGCAGTTGTACAACCGGATCATTCCCAGATTAACCATGCCAAAAATGATCCGACAGAAGTAGGAATCGCCCTCGACAATATAAGGGAACGTGCTCCGGAATTTGCTGAATTCATTGGCTTAGAGGAACGCTTGGAAGCAAATTTGGTTAAATTTGATCCTGATCGGGGGGCAACTATCTATTACAGCTTGCCTGAGGCGGATATTCATGAGAACGGTAGTTCTTTCTCAACTCAGGGGGTGCTATTTATCTACCAATACAAAGAAGGGGATGTCGAGAATTTTCCCCAATCTGCTTTCTCTTCCAAAATGAAGAGTACACTTGTTGATAATGGAAAGGCGGTAATAAGGGAACCGGATCTCGATTATGCCCCTCCTCAACCAAAAGAAACCTTTATTATAGGAGAAATCGAATGGAGTTACTATTCAGATAAACTATGGCGCGGCCATAAGGACGGTATGTATTACGAAATTCAGACCCAAGGGAACGTAACGAAACCATTAATGTTAGAGCTGCTGTCATACTTTAAACCAAGAGAAGCTGAATAAGAAAATAGGGACCGAAGCCCCCTCTTTCGGTCCCTTTTACATTTGCATAAACACTCGCCTATGATTCTTTTGATTCTTCGACAGCTATCCACTAAATCCTTAGTTGCTTTAAATCTATGCTTCTTTTGTCTGTCTTCCCCTTGATGCATTCGACCAGAAGACCTTGTACGCATCTATTAGACCATACCTTTCTACCCGGGTTGTTCGCAAGCTAACTCGCGCCTAACAATCTTCATATATTCCAAAGGCCCCCAGATATTTATATCTCCTACGACATAGAAGCGATATTTCGCTCTGGAAACGGCAACATTAATAAGATTAGGTTCGTTAGTGGCCCATGAAGCCGGGCCCAGATTTTTATGATCAACTCCTAAACAAAAAATGACAACGGATGCTTCTTTACCTTGGAAAGTATGAACGGTTCCTACCGATTCATTAACCCATCTATGAAACTGCTTTTTATTAATCTTAGAGGAAGTTAACTCTTCATACCTATTTTTCAATAAAGACTTGAGTTCTTCTTTGACAGCCGTAAATGGTGTAATAATAAACAAGCTCGGAACTTGTCCGTTAAAGTATTGAAATGCTTTCTTAACCAGTTCAGCAACCAGTTTGCCCTGGGCCGGAACATATTGTCTGACATCCGTCTCTCCCTGAACTTGATACCATGAACTCGGACCCATATGCTTTAGAAACTTTACCAGACTCTGTTCCTCTGCCTTAAGAGGTGCTTGTTTATCCTCGGGATTCTCCGTAGCGAGTACCATGTTGCCATCATATGCAATTTCGTTACAGATCTTAAACATAGGGTTGATACATCTTCGATGCACCCATAATGGCGACCCTATCCACCGACTTTGAAGAAATGTACCGTATTTATTAGCTAGGTCCATAAGTGTCTGAACAGAGCTTTTCTCGGACAAATAGTGCGGAGTAATTTCATAATATTTCCTAATGTCATTAAAGACAGATTTCGGTAAGGTGACTACCGGTTCAATTTGTATTGGATCTCCAACCACCACTGTTCTTTGGGCTCTCCATACGGCACCAACAGCAGCTTGGGGCACCGCTTGTCCTGCTTCATCGACTATAAGCCATCCTAAACTTTCACTTCCAATACCTCTAAACATGCTGGCAACGGAAGCAAATGAAGTGGAAACGACAGGGATGATCAAGCTGATAACATCCCATATAGGTTTGAAAACCTCTTTCTCCGCAAAAGTATCAAGTGAATTTAGTTTGCTAAAAAGGATTACATTGCCAATAATTTTCGAAACCGATGCACGGACGAAGCATTCATGAACATGCATAGCCGCTAAAAACAATTTGCTTCTTGCTGCAGAAAACTCTTGCGTAATCCATGGAGAAGATTTTTGCATCTCATCATTATCGCCATGAATTAAATCCATCAAGCTAACCACACAGCGCGGTTTTTCCTGCAATGAGTTCTTGATCCTCGATTCAATGGACGCAAATTCTTCCCTTAGTTGAGCAAGCTCTTCATTTAACTTGATAGATTTATCAGATATTGGCGCAAGTTTGTCTTCTACGGCTTTTAGATCAGATTTCTTTTGGCTAATTAAATGAATTTGTTCAGATATATCTTTATTTAATAAATTTGCCCGTGCCAAATGATCTTTATAGGGTTTACGTCTAAATAACTTGACAAAAAAACCAATTTTTTGCCTATTATGATAATCTAGCGCTTCCTTCAAATCGTAAATTTTCTCATCCAGTTCACTACATTCTCTGTTTAATCGCTGATGCTTTTCTTTCAGTTCTTCCATTTTCAAAGTAAGGGACTGTATTTCATCCTGCCTATGCTTTATCTCCGCTTCGACTTTATTACTTCTATTGCAGAGTTCATATAACTCTACCGCTTCCTTCTTTAAATCTTGAACATTTTTTAGGGCTTGTTTAAATAATTCTCTAGCTTTGTTCCATTTCTCTATATGTACGTGATCTGGTATGGCCTTACATTCATCATGAATTTGAAAATAGGATTTTCCCGGCTTACCCTTATCTTTGCCCCGGTCAAGGAATTTTGTATTGAAAGTAAACCGATTACCGCTATTGCCAAGAACGGCAGAGATAAGCCCCCATGAATGGGCTCCGTGCATTCTTTCGGCAATATCCCTGAAATAATCTGCCCCTTCAACCTCTAAAAATGATTCATGTAACGCTTTAATATCGGGCAGCTCTTTTGATATATTTTCTACGGCTCCGTTATTCGAAGACGCCACAACTATGCCAAACCCGCATAATTCGGGAGAAAGTGTATTTACATAAGAATTTTGCACTTTCTTGATAGAACCGTCCGCTTCTTTGATGAAGGAAAAGGCCTTTTTCGGATCATCATAGGCTACTAAGCGCTCAGCCCGTTGAACCATGATTTCGGCGATGACATCCCTTAACAGCGTTGTTTTTCCGGTCCCCGGCGGACCATTAACGGAGAATATTCCAGTTGAGTCTTGTAATTGTTTAAATATCTGGTTTACTGCAGCCTGCTGCATTAAGTTGAGAGAATGTTCCGGATTTCCCGGCCATTTTCCTAGTGGGATGTTTTCAGGGGAAAGGATCTCGAAGAGTTTTTCCTTATTACGATGAATGTCTTGCCGATTTTCTTGAGGAATCTCTTCACCGCTTAAAAACTGGACCAGCCCGCCGCTCTTTACTCCTTCCGATTTAAGACTATTTCGCACCAACTCAAGATCTTTAATATAGAAACTGTTTAAAATCCCCGGCTCTCTATTTAAAGAACTTTGTTCTTTGTCTTCCTGCTTAGGTTTTGGAACTTTCCTGCATTTTGCAATAAAATAAGAATAGTCTGATGACCATCTGACAAAATCACTAATTTCTTGCTGAATAAATTTCATTCTGTCCAAAGTGACTGTATGTTGAAGTTCTCTTTCAACCATCTCACTTAACTGTACGTGAAGTTTATTAAACTCATGGTACCAATCCTTATAAAAATCCCCTTTTTTCATCTTGCCAAGTGCAAAAGGCAACGTCGATAACTTAAAACTTCCAGCTACGTATTTCCCGTTAAAATCTAATGAAATCTCTGCAATGGCTGTATTTGTCTTATAATTTATATCCTCCAGGACTTGTTCTTCATCATGCAAAAATTTACGTACCGATTGCATAACGACTTCAGTGTCCATAACCCCTAAGTATACGGTAAAACGAAATGTATCCTCTTCCGTCTCTTGGAGACGATATTTTTCATGGTCCATCCATGGAATATGTCTCTCTTCCATTATCAGATAATCTTCATCCTTATCCCACTGGAACTGGAAAGGTGTTAGAAATTCAACCTTGTGCCATGCTTCGATTTTATTAACGAACTGCAAATTCAATGGTAGCATTCCCTTCAACATTTACTTATGTAATATTATACCATTGGCCTATTCCGTTTACCTATTTTAATAATTAGGGAATAAAAAAAGCTCCTAACGGAGCCTCTTCGAAGACGAATAACCCGGTTTTAAAGGTAACTTTTTATGCCAATTAGAAAGTTGTTCCATATTAATGCTTTAATGAACTTAAACTTTCTAATGTGGTAAAAAAACCTATTGCCTGTAAAGAGGCGATAGGTTTTCCTTCGTGGTACCACTCTTCTTGTTTCGTTGGTTTCATCTTAAAATCTAATGACGGGGGTTGGTATTCTCGACCAAGTCATAAAAATTCAGTCAACTGCTCGAACTCCTTGATTTCATTACTAGCTTCATTATATACCTCAATCCATTTAGCTTTAATTTCTCTCAATTTATCAACCAAGTAAGGGTCAAAATGGGTGCCGCTGCCTTGCTCAATAATCTTGAAGGCCTCCTCAGGAGAGATTGCTTCTCGATAAGAGCGTCTGGAGGTGACCGCGTCAAAGACATCGGCAATAGCTAAAATACGGGCATCCAGCGGGATCTCTTCGCCCTTGATGCCGGTAGGATAACCGGTCCCATCCCATTTTTCATGATGATATAGAACTCCGGGTTTGAGCGAGCCCAGCATGGGCAGCTTTTCAACCATTCTCCCCCCAACTACAGGATGAGATTTAATCAAATCGTACTCTTCCTTCGTTAAAGCTCCTGATTTAGTTAATACTTGCTCCGGAATGTTGATTTTACCGATATCGTGAAGCAGTCCTGACAAATACAAGCACTGCAATTTCTTCTTATCCCAGTACTCGGGAAGGTTGCGGGCCAATTCAATGGCATACTTGCTGACGCGCTCGCTATGTCCAAATGTATACGCATCCTTGGCCTCCACTGCAATGATAAACGTCTTGACCACTTGCCTAATAGAGGCGTCCGCCGAATCCATAATGGTAGTAACCTGCGCCTCATACAATTGATTCAGCTGTTTAAGCAGCAGATGGCTGAAGGTAGCGATAATAAGATACAGCAGAATGCGGTTGGACAAATCAATAGAGTCAAAAATGCCGGAAACAATCGGGTATTGGTGCCCCACGAATATCATCATCAAGAGCCCGAGCAGAGAGTAAAGGATAAGCACGAACCGGTCTCCGTAAAAACCGGAAATCAGCGGAATCAGAAAGAAAAATCCCCACGCTTCCCTATATCCGGAGCCGAAGTATAGACAACAGACAACTAAGATCATAAATAGCAAAACCAGATGCATAGAGATATTGGCAGACAAACGTAAGAGTCGTTTGCCCCCTACCACAATGAACCAGGCCCCTAGACACGATAGCAGCAAAAGAAGGTTGGCCCGTGAAAACGGAAGCCTAAAAAGAAGAAATGCGGAATTCCAAACAATGCTCAGCAATAAATAGAAGAAGGTAGCATTCAATATTTTGGTGCTTACCTGCTCATTGTGGATCTTATAGTAATTGCCAAGCATGATCATTTTGTCCGTTGTTGGCAGCATATGTACGTACCATCCCTGTTTTTCATAGCGTCGTATAGCTTATTGTAACATGATTTTCCAACTTGAACTATACTCGAGTGGAGTGCAAATCACTCAAAAAAATATAAGGAGTGTGTTGAAAAATGAAGGACACAACACGGTATCAGTATGGCGTAGCCAAAGGGATGGTGCGGGAACAGGCCATTCGTCTCCATCATGACAGGTATGAGGAAATCGGTTTTTTCAAGAAGGATGAAACCGACCCTTACGAGCAGCTCTCCACTTATTTTGCTGCGCAAACGGAAGACGGTGTGATTGTGGGGGTCACGCGTCTCATTAAAGACAGACTGGAGGAGCTGCCTACCATAAAGCATTTCCGTATTTACGATCTCGAAATGGCGAAGTTAAATCAGCTGGATCGAACCCGATTTGCAGAGGTAAGCGCGTTTACGAAAATGCCGCAGCATGAAGTAGGTGCGGGCTTGATCAAAACCGTCCTGCAGTACTCTTTGGATACGGGGCTGACCCATTGGATTTGCTGCATTGACGAAAGGGTGTACAAGTATATGACCCGGATGATAAAATTTCCATTAAAAGTCGTCGGCGAGCCGCAAGTATACCTTGGCTCCGTGACAATTCCCTGCGCTCTGCAATTGTCCGAATTCCTCGCCAGCCTCCAGCAGCATCGACCTTCTCTCTATGAATTTTTTATGTCACCGCTAAATAATGCCTCTGAAAGGGTGAGCTTATAATGAAGGAACAGTTTATTCGTAATCTGGGAATCATGTCTGAAGCCGATATGGACAAGCTCCAGCGCTCCTCTATTGCCATAGCCGGGTGCGGCTGCATCGGAGGCTTCTCCGCGGAGCTGCTGGCCCGCATGGGGATCGGCCGGCTAATGCTGGCTGACCCTGATCATTTCGATGTATCAAATATAAACAGGCAGTGCGCCGCCACTCATTTGACCGTTGGTCAGCCGAAGGTAGAAGCGCTAAGCCGGCATCTGCTTACGATCAATCCGGACTTGCAAATCGACGCCTTTCCGGAAGGTGTGCACAGCGGCAATGTACAGGAGTTTCTCGCCGGGGCCGATTATGTCATTGATGCCATCGATTATTTTGCCTTCTCCGACTCTTTAATTCTGCACAGAGCGGCGCGGGCAAACGGGCTGTTCGTCACTACGGCGGTAGCCCTTGGATTCGGGACCTCCGTATTGACCTTCGCCCCCGACGGCCTGAGTCTGGAGCAATACATCGGCATCCCGGAGGACATTACTCCCGAGCAAGCCAAGGAACTGACCTTTCCTGCGGCTTCCTACAGCGAGCAGCTCCCCCAATATGCGACTCCCGAGCTAGTGGCAGGATGGCTAAGCGAGCAGACTATTCCTACGATCAGCGTTGGACAAGCCCTCGGGCCAGGCGTGCTGGTCTCCAAGCTTGTTCTGCATTTGCTGGGAAGAAAGCAGCCCCAGATCGTTCCGGAAAGATTCCAGCTTCAATTTGAAGACTGAGGAACGCTGCGCATAATTGCGGGTTGAGGTGTACAAATGCAATCCAATTGAGCCCTGCAATATTTGGGGATCTTTAAGAGGCAAAACTGCACCTTAACCGCCCTTTTTCGGAAATAATAGAATGCATAACTTAAGGGGGCTGTTCCAAAAGCGTTCACATAAAACAGGAACATCCCAAAAACAAAGCAAAAAGGACCTCAAATCCCACTGTGAGTGGGAACGGGGTCCTTTTTTAGCAGCTAAATTTAACTCAAGGTGGGGCTTGAAAAATCATAGATCGACTTATGAGACAACCTCTTTTTGTCTGTATTGTCTAGGGATAATTCCCGTGAGCCTTTTTAATGAAGTAATTATTTCACTTTCGATGTCTGTCTGGGATCAGATGGTTTGGATGAACTCATCAAACATCGCTCCTCATCAGATCATAATAATCAATCACTTGTTTGCATTGTTATACCCTGTCTCGATTCGTTTACATTAATTGTAATCGGGATTCCAAACCCGCGCTTTATAAATCCCCGCTCCGGGAAGAATGCCGGTCATGGAGGGGTTAACGAAATCAATACGGGCCGTGCACCAATCGTTGGAGCTGCTTCCGGACTCCGGTCGGATCACCTGATCCGGGACCGCGGATACGACTTGACCCGAAGGCAAATTCCCGACACTTTTAACGTTTGCCCGGCTAATCATATCGCTATTAGAATAGCTTTCATCGAAGTCATTCAAGGACTTGATATATTGATACACATGGCTCCCCGTACTGACCCAGAGTCGATCCGTATTCCCGTATACCGGTTGAAGGTCATGACCATACCGCGTCGGGAGGGCAACCTTATGCACTTCCCGAACTACCGGGGCCGCATCGGACCCTGTAATCTCTAGCGCAACCAGATCATCATCGCCAAGAGCCCAGAGCACCTGACGCTCGGGATCCCACTGGACTCCGTGAGCCCCGGGGAACGGGTACTCCACATAATCGCCACAGTCCGGTCCCTGGGATGATGTGTAAATGCGCACCCAACCGCCCGTACTTGCTGCTACGGCAATGTTTCCGTTCGGCAATAATTCGGCAGAGTGGGGATTGCCTCCGACATTCCATCCCCATTGTCTGCTGTCGCCTTGCGGGTAGGGAACGATCGCAGCCAATCCTCTGGAATCCGTAACGACCATCCAATATCCGCCGCCAAGCCGTTCATTCCACCTGATTTTGGCATCGGTAGGAAGTCCCCAGGAAGCTTCGAGTCCCTCAAATCCATTAGAGGCGGATGCAAACCAAGTCCACACAACGGAGGCTTCCCGGCCCTTTGCCCATTCGTCTGCCTTCAGAACCATGATCCGGTGCGAAACTTGATCCGTCACAGCAACATAACTGCTGCTGACGTCAACATTTTTCGATAGGTGCGGCATCTTCATCTTCTCCTCCCGCTATTTTCAATCCTATTTTACTATAATCACTCATCAAACGGCTCCAGCATTGTCCAAGCCGGTCAGGACTAACCGGTCGTACTTCGAACATGAACGGGCCATGATACCCGCATTCAAGCAGAGCGGAAATCACGTCATTCCAACGAATGATCCCTTCCCCCGGATACCAATGCTTCTCGTCCAAGCCATCATTATCCGACATATGGACCGTAATGATGCGTGAGCCTATCTTCCTTACAAACTCTTCCGGTTCCTCCTGCAGCAGGTGGTTCACGTCACAGCATACACCCAACCGTTCATCCGCGGCTAGGAGCTCCCTCATTTCTGCGCTCGTATTGCCGAGACAGGTTCGCGGCAAGCATTCCACCGCGACCCGCAGGTTAAATCGTTCAGCCTCGGCCGCCATACGGGCCAATGACCTTCGACAAGCCTGCAGACGCTCGGTTCTTTCGGCTGCGGGTATCGGCTCCCAGCTTGGATGCAGGATGACCGTGCCGATCTTCCATGCAGCCGCTAGGTGCACCAACTGCAGATGCCGGGCGATTGCCGCTTCTCTGTGTCGTTCATCCATCGCCGAGACATCCCACTCTGTACCATAGGGCAGATGCAAGGACCAAACATGAATGCCCAGTGCCCTGGCTTGCCGCACAAGCTCCTCACACCGGTTCTGGTTGCCCGGCTCCAGCAAATCGAATATATCATTGCGCCAAGCCAGCTCAATACAGTCGATGCCGTTGTCCCGTAAATCCTCCAGCTTCATATTCGGCTCAGCGCCTACCCCAAGCTGGATAGAGGTGCCTAGTTTCCAAGCGGCAGGACCAGGCGAGGCGCATGCCATCCGTACTATCCCCGTTTGAGTTCCCTCAGATTTGTTCATATCAGTTATCCAACCCTCGAGCCTGCACCGCTTCATTGACTTCTTCGATCGCTTTCTGAAGTCCTTTATTGTCGTACCCTCTAACCGTCTCCTTCCACATGGCCACCGGATCTTCCTTGGCCAGCATAATCCGAATTATATCCTCCGCCACGTTAATCGCGCTCAGCTTCGCTTTAGCCGGCGTATGCAGTAACTCCACTTTGAAATTGGTCGGAACCGGCTCATAATTTTCAACACGATGCTTCAATTCCTCACGGGACATCCTGGCTAACTCCGCCCCATAGGCAATGTCCACCGCTTCGCTTTCGGTAAACTCCATCCATTGGTACCAGGCCGCAAGACTCCCAAACATATTAAATGAAGGATAGAGTGAACCAATGCTTACGAATTCTCCCTCTTCATTCTTGTCCCGAGTGATGCTATAGTTATCGCCTTGCTTCGTGTAATCTTTTCCTTCTATCCCGTAAAACCGGTCGGTCATAAATTCGTCCGACAGCAAATAGTCATATATGTGAAGAATCCGCTCCATCTTCTTGTCGTCTACCTGGGAGCTGAAATAGCTTTCCGACCAGAAGGTGATAGCTTGATAGCGATAGCGCTTCCCATCGGGGCTTACCCAGGATTCAGGAATAATGGCGATGACATCTTCGAATTTGACATCTTTGTTATATTTATCCCATGAATTATTAAGATTTTTCAATGCATTCGGCGTGGCTTGAATGGAGATGGCGCCGACCTTGCCTTGCCCGAACTTATCAATGCCGTCGTTCGTCTGCATAATGGCAAAGTCCGGGTCGATGGCTCCTTCTGTGAAGAGCTCGCGCATTTGCTGAACGACGTCATACATCCTCTCGGAAGCATAGTAAGGGATATACTTGCCGTCCTCCTTGACCCAGGAGCTATTGCTCAGATTGGCAAAGGTCCCTGTAGCGATCGGAAGCAGCATCGCGTTGGAGCGGAACGTCAGACCGACCGTATCGTCTTTCTGGTTGCCGTCCGGGTCCTCCTTGGCAAAGGCTCTGAGCATTTTTAAATAATCTTCATACGTGACCGGGACCTCCAGCCCCAGATTTTCCATCCAATCTTTTCTTACCACCAACGATCTTTCCACGGCCCATTGATCATATTCCTGGTAGGTCTGACGCGGGATCATGTAAAATTTATCATCCACTTTAAGCGCTTGGGTCTCATCCAGATTCATTACTCTTTGTACATTGGGAAACGCGCTCAAATCATCCGGCAATTCTCGAATGATTCCTTGCTTGATCCATGAGTAGTAGGTGTCGGAATTAATGATGTCGTGGCTGAAGACGTCCGGTAATTCGCCGGAAGCGCTCCATAATTGATATTTCTCCACATAATCGGAATAACTGATCACTTTGTCTACGAACGTCACGTTAAACTTCTCTTCCATCCACTTTAAATATTCGTCCGAATTCCGATCCGGAAACGCCTTGCCAATATTGAACGTGGATACGGAAATGTCTATGTGTTCGGCGAATGGATTGGCGTCCGTGCCGCCGGTTTGCTCGCTCCCCCCGGAATTCCCCCCATTTCCATTCGTCGAATTTGAATCCTTCGAGCAGCCAACCATAATCGAAAGCAGAATAGCCAATGCCGTCATTAACAAAATCGTTCTTTTGCTCTTGTTCACGATAGTCCTCCCTTGTACATTCTTTGTCTATTTTAAGACATCCGTCTCAAAACTGCGGGTCATTCCTTCACGGCACCCAAGGTAACCCCTGCCGCAAAGTACTTTTGCAGGAATGGATATACCAGCATGATCGGTGCCATCGTTATGATGACGCTGGCCATCTTCAGGCCGTCCGGGTAGGTTTCGCTAAGCTGGGCCACCATAGATGCGCCCATATCGTCCCTGGCCATTTTGGTAACGTCCATGAGCATATTTCGCAGGAACAATTGCATGGGATACATCTTCGTATCCGTCATGAATAGCATCGCGTAATACCATTCGTTCCAGCGGGCGACGGCATAGAAGAGTGTAATCGCTGCAATCGTCGGCTTCGATATGGGAATAACGATACGAAACAGAATAAAGATATCGTTGGCGCCGTCCATCTTCGCCGATTCTTCCAGCTCCGAAGGAATGGAGCGGAACTGATTGATCATGACGATCAGAAAAAAGGTGCTTACCGCCACCGGCAGGATCATGGCGCCATAACTGTTAATGAGCTTCAAGTTCTTAATCGTCAAGTAAAATGGAATCAGACCGCCACTGAAAAGCATGGCGAAAATAACCCCGGACATCATCACATTTCGGCCCGGCATGCCTTTCTTCGACAATGCATAGGCACCGCAAGTCGTTACCAGCATGTTGATGGTTACCCCTACCAAAGTGACGATCAGCGAATTTGTCAATGCTCTGCCGATATAGCTTCCTTTCAGCAATATCTCGTAGGAGCTCAGATTAAAGCTGGTCGGGATCAGATAGAATTGCTGTTTGACCACCGCTGCCGGGTCTGCAAAAGAAGTAATCAGCACGTTGTAGAACGGCAAGATCGTAATCAAAGCCAACAGCATTAACAATACGTGAATAGCGTAATCCGTCCATGTATTCTTCCGATTCATCAGAATAATCCTTCCTGTCCGAGACGTTTGGCTGCTTTATTCGCCGTATATAACAAGACAAAATTAATAATCGATTTGAACAAGCCGACGGCGGTTGACGTGCCGAAGCTTTCTCCCACGGAAAAAGTCCTTCTGTATATGTAGGTATCCAGAATGTCTGCCTTCTCGTAAACCGCGGGATTATACAGGTTAAAAATCTGATCAAAGCCGCCTCCGCCCGAGCTCATCATCGCACCGACATTGAGAATGAACAGGATGGCGACCGTACTCTTCAGCCCCGGCCAAGTAATGTGCCACATCCGCTGCAGACGATTCGCCCCGTCTATGCTGGCCGCTTCATATAAGGAGGGGTTAATTCCCGCAATGGCTGCGAGGTAAATGATCGTTCCCCAGCCCATATCTCTCCACAAGCTGCTGCTGAAGATAAGAGCTCGGAAAGAACTCGGGTCGACGAGCAGATTGACCTTTTGGAAACCGAATATGTCGAGAAGCTGATTCAATACCCCGAAGGAACCGAGGAAGTTAATCAGAATTCCGCTGATAATGACCCACGATAGAAAATGAGGAAACGTATAAACGACTTGATAGAACTTCTTCAACCGGGCGGTGCGAACTTCATTGAGCAAAATCGCCACAACGATCGGCACGGGGAATTCAAACAGCAGTCGGCCGAACGCTATAATGACCGTATTCCGAAAAGCAATCCAAAAATCGTTCAGATAGAAAATTTCCCGAAAGTTTGCTAAGCCGACCCACTCACTCCCCCAAATCCCTTTGGAAAAATTAAACTCCTTAAACGCAAGCACCAGGCCGTAGAGCGGAACATACTCGAAGACGATGTAGTAAGCAAGGAGCGGAGCGACGAGAATGTAGAAATATTTATATTCGATCATCCGCTTTAACAGGCTCTTGCCATAACCCAATCCTTATCCCCTCATTTCGTTTTGGTTTAAGCGCTTTCAACATTATTGTAAGGGAGCCCCGGTAAAGTACCTATGGATTTATCTCACGTAAAGTATGGAAATTTCTAATGCATTTGTCGATAAAAAAAGCTCCTAACGGAGTATTTCATGGATGAGCGACCGCGTTTAAAGGATGTTTTTATCGCCAAATAGAATTTGAAGTTATTCAGGACGCAATAACTTATAAATTCTGATTGTGGTAAAAAAAGCTCCTAACGGAGCCCTGAGGGAAAGCCAACGTCGCATTCGGGTCGGTAAAGACATCACAAAAGACGAGCAAAAATACATTAAAATCGTGCCCTTTTCCAAAAAAAGGCGAAAGACGCTCAAATGTGCAGGTCTTTTTCACAAAATGGGGCCATTTCGCAAAAATCGCTCCAAAGACGTGCATTATCGCTCTAGAATAGGGCATTGCGTAGCTTTCTCTAAAAAAGACCTGCATTATTGCTCTAGAATCGGTATGTGGCGACTTTTCTCCAAAAAGACGTGCATTATCGCTTTAGAATAGGGCGCTTCGCGGTTTTTCCCAAAAAAAGACCTGCAGTTTTGCTTGTCTTTTACACCATCCGGTAGACGATCCGGGGTTGCCCAAAAAAGTTTAATATAAAACGAAAAATTCCGGTGCTAGCGGTGCTGAAAAATCGCAAACTGGATTTTGGGGCAGCGCCTTAATTGAAAGAAGAGCTATCCGCTAAAACGTTCGGTTTTAATTAAGGAACTAAATAAGCTCTCAAAACTTATACTTTCTTATATTTTTAAAAAAACCAAGCTCGCGACTAATCCATTAGTCGATGCGGAACTCGGTAGGCGTCTGTCCTGTATATTTCTTAAAGGTTTTTGCAAAGTAATAGTACTCCTTGTAACCAGACTGCATGGCGATATCGCTAACCGCCAGTTGTGTCGTTTTAAGCAATTTGCAAGCGTGCTGCATGCGTAAATCGGTCAAATATTTGGTGAAGTTCACCTGCAGCTCCTTCTTGAACAATGAGCTTAAATAATTCGGATGCAAGTAAAATTGTCTGGCAATGTCCTGAATGGTCAGATTGTCGCGAAAGTGTTCATGAATATGCCGCACGATGAGCCGAAGCGTCTCTTTGCCGTCCGTATCCACTGCATCCGCAGCATTGGGGAGGGCTACATCCATTGCGCCCGGGGCCATATCGAGCGCCGGTTCTATCTCACCCGAATCCAAGGACCGCGTCATATCTCCCTGGTCACGAAGCCGTTCGAGTTCATGGCGCAATGCCTGCCGTTCCTTAGCAATCGAATTCTTGACGGTCAGGAGAGCCTCCATAATATCTTCTTCCTTGAAGGGCTTCAAGCAATAGCCGACAGCTCCGTAAGACATCGCCTGTTTGGCATATTCGAATTCCGCATAACCGCTGGCAATGATGAACTTGGTAGCCACTTCGGCAGCCTTCAGCTTCCCGATTAGCTCGATCCCATTCATACCCGGCATACGAATATCGATAAAGGCGACATCCGGCCGAAGCTCGGTAATGCGTTCATAGCCTTCAATGCCATTCGCGGCCACCCCGACGATTTCGAAGCCGATCTCCGTCCAATCAACCGTTCCCTTCAAGCTCTCCAGAATCCACTTCTCGTCATCAACCAACATAGCCTTATACATCTAAATCTTCTCCTTTACAGGAATGCAGAGGGTCACCTTGGTCCCTTCGTTCGGCAAACTATCAATGGATGAGATACCGTACCCGTCTCCATAGGCAATACGAAGTCGCCGATGCACATTCATTATACCAATAGGCTTGGAGGGGGAAACAGGGAGGAGTTCTCCTCCCGTTTCCTGATTCCGCAAGCTTTGCCTGATGCTGTTGAGCAATGCGGCCTCCATGCCTACACCATCATCCTCCACCCACATGATCATCTGCCCGTTATCGCCCATTCGGCTGCCTACAACAAGACGACAGGTTACCATACTCGGCTCAATCCCATGGTATATCGCATTTTCCACCAGAGGCTGGAGGATCATCTTGATGATTTTATTATTTAAAGTGGATTCAGCGAACTCATACTGCACATTAAAGCGTCCTTCAAAGCGGATTTGCTGAACATGGACGTAGGCTTGAATAATATCGATTTCCTCCTGCAGCCTTACGTGCTCCTCTCCCTTGATGCTGTAACGAAAAATCCGGCTCAACGCATCCGACATATCGCGGATTTCCCGAACCCCCCGTGCCAGGGCAATCCCTTTCATCGTTTCCAATGTATTGTATAAGAAATGAGGGTTAATCTGACTCTTCAGGAAGCGAAGCTCCGCCTGCTGCTTCAATATTTCCAATTCAAAAATATGAGTTCGGGATTCGATCAGCTCTTCCACCAAATCATCAATTTCGTCCAGCAGCGAGTTAAATTTGTTGGCCATCACGTCAAATTCCGCATATCCCCTGACTGCTATGCGGTTGCTTCTGCTTTCAAGCCCTTTAGCCCGAATCCCATAGATGTAGGATAGGAAAGAACGAAGAGGGAGCAGAATGTTCCGGCTGATGAAAATATAGCATAAGATCAAAACAGCAATCAGCAGAGCAAAAACTCCAATGATCAAAGCCTGCACGTCCTCCAGACCACGAAACAGCTCCTTCACCGGAAAAACGCTTATGATCCTTCTGCCAATTTCGGGAACCTCCAACGTATGTACGACAGAGTTCTCCCCATTAAGCTTAAAGGTCGATGGAATAGTTTCCTGTTCATATATCTTTAAGGTCTCAGGAAGCGGTTGGCCAATTTCCGTTGGACTGTTGCCCGCATAAATGATCCCCTTGCGGTCTGTAACATAAAATTTTCCCGTAATGCGCTGCGACATGTAGTCCATATGCGGTACGAGCGCATTGACGTCCAGCACCATAATCGCATATCCGATTTTGGTTCCGGCTCCGGTAGCGGTATCATAAACGGGCACCCCGACATAAATCACATAATCTTCGGAAAAGGCTGATCTCAGATGGAGGGGAACTCCGGCCGGAAGCGGGTGGATGCCCAAGTAATAGGCCGTTGTACGCGCAGGAATCTCTTCCAAGGGAATATCCTTCTCGCAGTTGATACAGTTATACGTGTTGCCGTTCATTCCAATCAGTACGATTTCAAGAATGCCCTGCTTCAACGATCTCAGGTTCACGAGCAATTTTTCCAGCTTCAAATAAAGCTCGTACCTGGCAAGCGGATCTTCGTTCCGTAAATATTGCTGCACCGTATCGTTATACGCTATATTCGGCATGATCCGGTTGATGGTATCCGCGTTAGATAGAATATTTTGATTGATCGTAGTAATGATTTCTTGAGTATATACGCTATTTCGTTCATAGGTAATGTCCAGGATGCGATAATAGCTCCAAATGACAATAACAATGAGCATAAGCAAAATAACGATGCCTGTAAAAATCAACTGCCAACGTATCGAATGTCTTCTTAAGAAAGCAAGCATGCGACCCCTCCCGCAAACAAGCAGACCCGAGCCCGCTTCATATCTCACCTATGTGGGATTCTAGCACAGCGCCGCGGGGATGGAAAGGCTTACAAGCATTACAAGCACAAAAAAACAGCATGCAGATGCATGCTGTAGTTGGAGCAAAGCATAGTTTTTTTTATTACTATACTATTACCGGACTAAGTCTTCTTTCTTTTCCAATACACATTTTCTCGCTTATGTTTAATACCATTTATCCAAACAATTGCTTCATCTTCGTCGACTTCAAACACAAGAATAACTTGATAAAGCCCCAGTCTTGCCCAAAGACCTCTCAATTCGCCTGTCATAATTTGTTTAGCGGTGAGCGTTGGTGTATACAGCAACCTGGTAAACGAGTCCAGAAAAATCTTTTCCTTCACATCTGGTGGATAGGCAAGAATACCGCTAAGCTCATCCAAAGCCGTTTGCGTCCAATAAACGCTATACGTTTTGTTCATGTTCAAAATCTTTGACCTTATTGCGTAAATAATCAAGTCCGGCTTCTTTACCGTATATCCGTCCATGTTCACGATCTTCACGACTCTGACCAATTTGTCTAATGAGATCTGCATCCTCCGCGAGTGATGCGTCATCCAATTGTTCCAGAACGGCTCTTTCCCGTTTCATATTCAAATATCCGATAAAATCATATACTTCGATTGCGTCTTGTTCGGGGATTCGGTCAATCATTCTTTTTAGTTCTTCGCGGTCTATACTCAAACCGTTCACCGCCTCTCCATTTTCCTAATGACACATTATTCCCATTATACCACAAAAAGAGCAGGCTAAAGACAGAAGAGAAATCGACGGGTAACCATTGGCATAAAGCATCATTTTTCGCGACTTCATCAACGTCCTGTCAACAAGTTTGCAATGAGCAAGATGCTATATTCTCAAATAAGTTGATGGAAAGCTGCGCTTATTCGATTCTTGGCCTCGCAAGCCCTCTATTCGGACGAAACCGACTTTAACACGCTCCGCAAATCATGTCCGGTTGGAGACTGGTAGACTCGAAGTCCAAACTCCGGCGCAACAGCAAGAATATGATCAAAAATATCGGACTGAACCCCTTCATAAACCGTCCAGGCGGTATCATTCGTGAATGCGTAAATTTCCAAAGGCAGGCCGGTTTCCCCCGGATTCAATTGCCTGACCATGCGTGTCATTCCTTTATGAATTTTGGGATGATGCTCGAGATATTGTTCGATATAGGCTCTAAACACACCGATGTTCGTCATTGCCCTGCCATTCACTTTGCTGGATCGGTCTATTTCATTTTCGATGTTATGCTGCTCAATTTCTATCTCTCTTTTGGTGATATAGTCGTGAAGATAATGAATTTTCTTGAATTTCTCTATCATTTCAGGGCTGCAGAAGGTAATGCTGCCCGTATCCACGTGAATCGCACGTTTGATCCGCCGACCACCGGAGGCTTGCATGCCTCTCCAGTTTTTGAAGGAATCGGAGATTAGCGCATAAGTCGGAATGGTCGTGATCGTCTTGTCCCAATTCTGAACCTTAACCGTGACCAAGGAAATCTCGATAACATCTCCGTCCGCTCCATACTTCGGCATCTCAATCCAATCCCCGACGCGCACCATATCATTGGAAGTCAATTGAATTCCCGCTACCAGGCCCAATATAGAATCTTTGAAAATCAACATAATGACCGCTGATAATGCGCCGATCCCGCTTAGAAGAATGACTGGGCTCTCGCCAATCAGGTTGGAGATAATCAGTATTCCGCCAATGATAAAAATAATAATTTTTACGACCTGAATGTATCCCCGGATCGGTCTGACCTTGGAAATTTCGTAAGTGGTATAAATGTCATTCATTGCATTAAGAAAAGCGTCCAGTACCAGCATCATCACCACGATCATGTAGATGACGACACCCTTCTCTATCCATTGTTGATAGGTGGGGAAGGTGAAAGAGAAGTAATAAATAATAAGGGCGGGAACCACATGAGAGAGCTTCTGGAAGACCTTCCGCTCCAGAAGATAATTGTCCCACTTGAACCGGTTATTGTTAATGTAATGACTAAGGACTTTTATAACAATCTTTTTGGTAATAAAATTTGCTAGTATGCTTAGCGCACTGATTCCAACGATCATGATCGCATTAGACAGGTAAACAGCTGTATCTGCTTGGATTCCGAGCTCTACAAGTAGATTGTTAATGAATTCCATAACTCCTCCTAAAAAAAGAAAAGTCCACCATAGCACGCATGGACTGCTTCACTCCCGTTCAGGCCCTGTTCCTTCCACTCGATGGCTATTGATTAACTGTAAAACCCACTCTTCATCAAACCGGAGCTTCTCCAACCGATGCCGGAAGAAGATCAGAATGTATCGCTGCTCCCCGTCGGGAATCCGCTCATCCTTGCTCGCATACTCCAACCGTTCTTCCTCATGGCGGATTTCATACCGCAGGTAGTCCTTGTATTGGTGTAAAATTAAAAACTGCAATTCCTTGCTGACCAGACCAAAATTCTTCAATTTAGTATAAAAATGCAGCTCGTAATCCGGCGAATAAGGAATCGGTTCTTCCATCAACCGAAAAAAACGTATTCTGCCTTCATCTGTAAGTTTATAAATCTTTATCTTCTTTCCTCTTCCCTGCCTGGCACCCTCCGGTTGTTCATCGGGGACCTGCTCGATCAGCCCGTCTGCAAGCATGCCGTGGATAAGCGGATAAATCGCCCCCCAGCTGACTTTTCGCGTAGGTCCAACAATTCCGTTCAAAATCTGATGCAGCAAATAGCCGTGCATCGGGTTATTCATCAATTCGCCGAGTATGAACAATTCGTACACGCGAAAGGCCTCCCTTATAAGTTCCTACTGCTTTTAAGTAAAGAACAGTATAACATACGACTGCCTGAAATAACAGAAAAGCCGCGGTTTTCGCGGCTTTGTCCAGTCGTTTGCGGCCGATCCCGGCCTATCGTTCTCTCCACTATCACGCCGACGTCTGCTGCACCATCACATTGCGGTGTTTCGGCAGTAGCTGCACGGCGAGCAGGTTCGCAACCGCAATACCGCATATGAGCAGAAAAACGGCATGCATACCGGCAACCAGCTCCGTTTTGGAGCCAAGCGTTGTCACATGCTGGTTGTAAATCGTGCCGAACACCGCGATGCCGACCGTTTGGCCCATCGCCCTCAACAGCATGCTGGAAGCGTTGGCGACCCCCCGTTGTTCCCAGCCGACGACCGATTGCACGGCAACGGTCGAGGGTGTCGCAACGAAGCCCATCCCCAGCCCGATTAGAACAAGGATGCCAATCCAGTATACGTAAGGCGAGTTCATCTGAAGCGCAATAAGCCAGATGGAGCCGGCCACTACGAGAGAAGAACCGAATACAATCGATGCCTTCACCCCGATTCGGTACATGAGCCTGCCGGCGATGTTGGAAGCGAGCGGCCAGGCCAGCGACATCGGCATGACGATCAGGCCGGAGCTTGTCGCAGAATTTCCGAGCACGGACTGAATCCAGATCGGCGAGTAAACCGTCAGCCCCGTCGTGATGCTGAACGTCAGAAAACCGCTGAAATTGATCACGTTCAATACGCGGATGCGGAAAATCGACAACGGCATCATCGGCTCCTCCGCCCGTTTTTCAATCCATAGGAACAACATGAATAATATGGCGGACGCCGCGAACAGCCCCACAATCAACGGGGAATCCCACGAATGGTCGGACCCGCCGCTCAGCAGTGCATACAGCAGCGCGGAGAAGGAGATAGTAAAGATGAGAGCACCGAGGTAATCGATTTTTTTCGCCCGGCGCTCGATCGGTTGATGCAAAAATACGATGACCAGCAGCAGGGAGGCGGCGCCGATCGGCACGTTGATGTAGAATATCCAGCGCCACGACACCTGATCGACGAAATAGCCCCCGATTAGCGGACCGAGAAGGCCTGCCACGGACCAGACGGACGAGAAGACCCCCATCATTTTGCCGCGCTGCTTGCCCGAGAACAAATCGCCGATAATCGTAAAGCATACGGGGGCCAACGCCCCGGCACCGAATCCTTGCAAGGCCCGGAACCAAATGAGTTCCGCAATCGACTGTGCCGCCCCGCACAATATGGAACCGAGCACGAATAAACCGATGCCGGCCGCGAACACGGCTTTGCGCCCGAACAAATCGGCCAACTTGCCGAAAATGGGCGTCGCCACGCAGGTGGTCAACGTATAAACCGCGAACACCCAACTGAACAGGGTCTCGCCATGCAAATCCGTGATCATATGCGGCGTGGCGGTGGCGACGACGGTCGCGTCCAACGCGCCAATAAACATCGCCGCCAGCAGTCCGGCGACGACCAGGTTAACGTTGGTTTTCGGGGCCAGGCGGAGGCTCCCTTGCGCTGTCTCTTTTTCTCTCATTGGCTTAACGATTGCAAACCAAGTAGAGAGTATTGCCGTCAGGATCGCTGAAGTGTACGACTTGGGCCGCTTTGCCATCCACAGCATCATGGAAATCTACGCCGCGGGATTTCAGTGTCGCGATGGCTGACCCCATTTCTTCTACCTCAAGCCCAATGGACATGCTCCCCGATTTTACCGGCTCCGAACCTTGTTCTCCGGCCAAATGCAGGAGTCCGATCGTCAATCCCGGTGCTGCGATCTGTGCAAAATGCCCATCCCCTTCGTGCTGCAGCTCCAATCCCAGAGTCTCGATGTAAAATTGTACCGCCTTTTTCATATCCGCTACCATCACCGTCACATTGCCACTCTTGAACATAGCATAATTCCTCCTTATTCTTTTGATCGTTTTTATTATATCAAAATAATATAATGTGTAAACATATTTTTTTGATATATATTTCTGGTAATCTCTGCTTGTACAATGGATGAATACTTGTTTTCTGCCGGCAAAAGCTAAGCGGTTTGAAGTTGGGTGACGGCTTCCCGGATTAAAGGTGCCTGCTTAATAAAGAAAAAAACGGCCCTCATCCCGAAAACTGGCGATGAAAACCGTCTTTATTATTCGTATCTTCTAATTGTTCAGAAAAGGAAAATATCCTGGCGTTCTTGTTTAGACCCGTAGCGAGCCGCGGAATCCCCTTGCAGCATAATAGGATTCTGCTCCGTTGTGGTATACAAAGACCGTGTCGTAGCGGCGATCACAAAAGATTGCCCCGCCGAGCTTTCTAATATTGGCAGGTGTTTGAACCCAGCTCGATGTTTTCGTATCGAAGCTTCCAAGCTTCTGGAGCTCCCGGTATTGTTCTTCCGTTAGAAGCTCAATGCCCATATCGGCTGCCATATCAACGGCATTATTTTTCGGTTTATGTTCTTTCCTTGACTCCAACGCTGCACGGTCGTAACAAATACTTCTGCGGCCTTTAGGACTTTCCGCCGAACAATCATAGAAAATGTATTCGCCCGTCCTGTCATCATGTCCAACAACATCCGGTTCGCCGCCGGTCGTCTCCATTTCATGGAGCGACCACAGTTTTTCAGGAGAAGCTTCGAGCTTTGCTTGTACGTCAGCCCATTCCAAACCTTCATGTCGGTTCATGTTTTTCTCGAAACGGGCTTTCAATGTTTTGAGTAATCCTTCTCGTTCTTCCGGTGACAGCTCCTTCTTGTTGCTGGTTTCACTACTTTTGGCCATGTTAGTTCCTCCCTTGAATTTTTCGGCATCATGGTTACATAAAATACTGCTTCCTGCTCATGGGCTGCATTAATAAATCTGTTTATCCTGCAGTATTCGGATGGCGATTTCCGCCGCTTTGCTTCCATTTGCTTGTCCATTCTTATTTTGAATAGCACTTGCGAAATAATAAGTATGATCGTCTTGCTCTACAAAGCCAATAAACCAGCCATTAACATTCTTCCCATTGATCATCCCCGTACCCGTCTTACCGTACAGCCGACCGCTTTCCTGCTCACTAATGAAAATCGACTTTTTTACAGCTCGAATACTTTCCTCTTTAAAGCCAAATGCGTTTTCCTCTAATGCGTTCAATAGCTCCACTTGTTCTATCGGCGAGATCTTCAATGAAGATTCCATCCAATAACGGTCCAATTGCCCTGATAGATTCTCGTTTCCATATTTTATTTGGCCAATATAGGCTTGTAGTTTTTCCCTCCCCATTTTTTGGTCAAAGCTTTGGAAATACCAATTGACCGAACGACTCATGGCCGTAGATAAATCTTGATCCGTATTCCATTCTTCATAGGGATAGACGGTTCCATCCCAAGCCTGCTCATCGTTATTTGGAGAAATGATATTTTCCTCTAAGGCAAACAAAGCCGAATAAATTTTATACGTGCTGTTAGGTGAAATTCTCCGTTCGCTCATTTCCCGATTATAGATTTGATAGTGTTCATTAGAAGGATCATACAAAACAAAGCTGCCGGTGTAGCCTTCAAAATAAGGGCTTAAATCTTCATAAACCGTATTATTTCCGCTAAAATGATACACCTCATCAGAACCGGCTATAACAGAAGTGAGCGGAGCAAGAAGTAAAACGAAAATGGCTAGAACTACACAAATCCCTTTGCTTGTCCATTTGAATAGCGGCGAATCCCCGGAATAATCGGCTATACTTCGAATTCTTTGTTTAATTTGTTGTTGTGTTCCCCCCATCCCCGAGGCAAACTGACGGTAAGGCCGAGCCGTTCTATCGGCAAAATGAATAATCGTGTGTCCGTATTCTATATATCCGTTCTCATCCAATAATCTTAATACAGATGCATCACAAGCCAATTCCCGGTCTAACCGCATTCTTCTTACGGCATACCATATTAATGGGTTAAACCAATATATTATTTGCAGCAGCCACATTCCATAATTCACTAATACGTCCTTACTTTTTTGATGGCTTAATTCGTGCAAAAACACATATTTTAATTCGTTAAATGAAAAGACTTCCTGAATATTCTTGGGTAACAATATATATGGCTGCCATAACCCAAGCGTAATAGGAGAGGTAATCCATGAGCTTTCCAGTAAGATGATCTTCTTCCGTACCCCGACCGTCTCCTTGCATTTCTCCAATAATTCATTTATTTCCGGGTTCTTAATGGTAACGGCTGATTTTTTCATTCGATTAAGCTGGTAGATTGCATATACCGCCACACCCATACAAATGAGCAGGCCCGTGACCCAAACACCAAAAAAAGTATAGAAAACAAAATCCGGCGTCGATTTATCCACAGATATTGCAAAATCCTGCAGTAAAGTTTTGCCAGGTGCCTGGAAGTCACTATATCCACTTAATTCTCCATCCTTAAATACAGTGCCTCCCTGTTCCCGGAAGGAGTTTTTTATCCGCTGATACATTTCTCCTAACCGGAATAAATCCGAAGGAAGAAGAGCCGTAACAGGCAAGATGAAAAGAAAATACCAAATGCTATAGTGTGTTTTTTTAGATATATGTCTATATAGTATTTTTTTCGTCAAGAGGATCATTAAAACAAGGACGGATACCACAAATGTACTTATCCAGAAACGGAGTATAAAGGTATCCATTATTTTTCCCCTTCTTTCGTGTCCCTCTCAGATAATATTTTCTTTAGTTCGGAAATATCTTCCTTGGATAGCTGGTCATTTTCAATAAAATTTAAAACCATGGAATTTAATGCACCGCCGAAAAACTGTTTGAGAAATAATTTGCTCTTCTGCTCAACATATTCATGTTCATCAATAAGGGACGTGTATACAAACACTCTCCCTTGCTTTCGCGTTTGCAGTGCTTTTTTCTTGACCAGGCGTGTAAGCATGGTTTGAATAGTATTCGGCTTCCAGTCAATTTTTTTGGATACCTTTTCTACCACCTCGGGAGTGGATATCGGCTCGTATTTCCATACAACCTTCATGACCTCATATTCTGCTTCAGATATTTGCGGGATCTCTTTCAATCTTGACCCTCCTGCTTTTACACTTGTAGTATTTATTATAGCAAGTCGGGGCCATGGCTTAAAGCGTAAATGCTTATTCATCCAAATATTGATATAAATCCTCTATAAATGATTTATTCAGCTGCGTTGCGGAGCTTCCCGCCGTATAATGCTCTACCAATGAAAGGAGGAGAAAGGAAGCTTGTTCCGTATCAAAGGCAAGTAAAAAGCTGTTCTCATCTCCTTGTTCTCCTTGCTGCATCTTCAGTTCTGCCGTTCCCGTTTTAGCAGCTAATTGAAATTTCGGGTTGTACAAAAGATGGGCCGTTCCGTTCGGATCCTTTACTACTTCTTCCAGCCACTTTTTCATTTCATTTGCGGTGGAAGCCGTTATCGCTGATTTTACTTTTAGCTTATCATTCACTAACAATCTCGGATAAACGATTTTTCCTTCATTTTGAAAAACGGAATACATCGCCGCTTGCTGAATCGGCGAAATCAACAATTCTCCTTGGCCATAGGCCGTATCGGCCAAGAGTATTTCCGACTTAAATTCCGGCTGATTAGAAATTTTGGCCGGCTTCATGGCGATTGGCAAATCGAATTCTTCTCCGAAAATAAACTTGTTTAGCCCATCTCTAAACACTTCTTCCCCCATTTCCAAAGCTTCCTGTGCAAAATAAATATTGTCAGAGTAGATGAGCGCTTTTCTCATATCCACATTCTGTACATCAGATACACGAGTAATTGAATATCCGCCCCAAGACTTGTCCTTTTGCCAGCTTAAGCCATTGATTTCTCTAAGCTTATCAGGATACGTCACCTGAGCATCAAGGCCGATACTGGACGTGATTGTCTTAAACGTGGAGCCGGGCGCATACCCTATAGCAAATCTTGATATAAAAGGCTTGTTCTCATCACCGGCATACGCATCGTATTCCTCCAGGGATATCCCTTGTACCATTTTATTCGGATCATACGAAGGGGAACTAACGACCGCATAGAGCCCTCCATCTTTAGGATTCATCACGATGGTGGCGCCGGGTTTTCCCTTTAAATGCCTGAATGCTTCCAACTGGATATATCGATCAATGGTCAGTTGGATCGTTTCCCCATCTGCCTTTTCTTGCTTTTGAATTTCTTGCTTTCTTTCACCGTTCTCACCGACAATGATGATTTCTCCTCCATCTTTTCCTCGCAGCTCTTTATCAAAAGCTCTTTCTAACCCCGCCTTGCCAATGATATCGTCCTCCGTTAAATCATGGTTTTTATCTAAATCTTCCTTGGTTACTTTTCCGACATAGCCGATTAAATGAGCTGCCGCTTCTTTTAAAGGATAATAACGTTGTTTTATCGTCCGGTAGGAGATGCCGGGAATCACTTCCGCTTTATCGGATTCAATTATTTTTATAGGGACGAATAAATCATCCTTCACCCAGCCTTGATTTAATTTTTGCTCGATTTCTTCAACCGGGATATTCAATTGTTGGCTTATGTTTTGAATCCTTTCTTCTTTCTCATTCCCCTGAGACAAGTCTTTCGGCACAATTCCGGCCTCTTTAAAATCTTCATTTACGGCTAATCCATTGCCGCGGTGATCTTTAATTTCTCCACGCTCGGCTTTCCAATAATGGAATTCCACCTTGTCCTTCCCCTCCATTCCAGGAAAGATTAAGGATGGATCCCATTTCACCATATAGAGTCCATCTTCCTTTATGATCTGTGTCCGGTAATCCAAATGCTCTAATTTGCCTAAAGGAGTAGTGAAGCTTAATTGATAGGAAAGTTCCTGCTCCTTATTAGATATTTTTTCAATCCGGATATTGGACGCACGAATGTCGTGAATACCGATTCCATTGTAAATTCGCTCATATTTATTTATTACTTCTTCCAACGTATAATCTAACGATGAATAGGATTGTTTAGCGAGCACATCCCCTAATTTCTCATAGTCCTTATTCTCTAATATGCTAATAAAATGGTACGCTGCTTCCCGCACTTGCCTGCTATCATCCTTAAGCATAAATAAGTAAAAAAGAATACTTCCAACACCCGCTAGAATGATCATTGCCACTACAACGTAAGGAATGATTCTTCTTTTTTTCTTTTTAATAAGGCCCATCCTATTCCCTTCTTTTCTTTCGTTTTAATTACTACAAGTGTAGTTTATATGTTAGAACTACACTTGTAGTAATATTGAGATTATAGCACATTGGCAAATTGCTTAACAACAATCGGAAGTCTTCTTGCCGTAATGCCCCCATAACAAAAAAACCGCTTCGAACGAAGCGGTTCATCTAAATCTAAGGATATCGTATCATTTTCCTAAGCTGTATGTATCGATCGGATAAACGTTGTTCAAACGTTTTAATCCAATAGTTAAAGTAGTCTTCTTTATTGAAGTTACTCATATCCTGTTTTTCTGTTACGATATTTGTGACTCATTCCAAGCTTTAGAATCTCGTTTGCATCAATATGTCCCATGTAAGTCACCTAATTTCTTACAAGTAACGGAATAGAGTAAATCTCTATTCCGTTACCGATCTTAGATTACTAACTCAACTTTCGCACCTGAAATTCTTGCCTGATGCCAAGTATGACAAGGAGTTAACGGTATATTTCAGGTGGTGT